>CAJBIL010000574.1 GCA_903953145.1 uncultured beta proteobacterium | reverse complement strand
GTGTCTTTCATTTGCTTGAGCTGCTCGCGAATTTGCGCCAGATCGGCATCGCCCGCCGCGTGCGCGGGAAAGGCGAAGGACAGCGCTGCGGCGAGCGCCGTGATTAAAGGGGTACGCATGATGACTCCTGAAAAAAATGCAGAACGCCACCCGGTGGGGCGGCAGGTTTGCGCTTCAATCAGGCAGCAGGCGGCGCGCGGGCGCGCGGGGTAATGGACGGGGTGGAAACAGCGCCAGGGATCACGCCGGTAGGCGGGGTGAAATTGGCGGTTAATTGTGCGATATCAGGGGGCGTTGAGGCCAGCGCCACATCCAGCCCCTGCGCCGAGAGGCAGACGGCGCACGTGTGGCTGGCTGGGGCGTTGGTATCGTCGCTCTGAATCCGCAGGTGTTCAACGGCGTGGGTCAGCGCCCCGGTTTGCGCGAGCAGCAGTAAAACCGCGAAGAGAGCATGGCGCAACAGCTTCACGCAGTCACTCCGACGACTCGACGACTTGCGCATCGCAAAACATGGCAAAAGCTTTTTCAACGTGTTCTCTGGCCAGCGCCCGCACGATGAAAACGAGGCGCGAATCATGGTCGGCATCCGGCCACGCCGGCAAGGCGGATTCCGGGTAGCGCATGTGCTGAACGCATTGCACAACACGCGGCGCGCTTTCGCCTTCGATATTGATCAAGCCCTTGACGCGCAGAATGCGGTCGCCGCAGGTGGCAAGCAGCACATCAATGGCTTCGGTGAATTCCGGCCAGATAAAAGGCTGCTCGAAGCGCAGGACGAAAGCCTGCACCATGGCGTCGTGGCGGTTCGGGTCGCTGACATTATCGTGACGGTGATCATGATCAGAGGCTGCGGCACGCACTTTTTCTTCCGCCAGCCAGCGACCCACATCGGCATTTTTTGTCTGCGGGTCGTACAAGCCGCAGCCCATGATCTGCGCCACATCAACCACGCCGTTGCGCACCTCGATCTGCGGCGCACCGGGGTTGGCGCGCGTGAGGCGACGGGCCACTACCGAAATTTCTTCCGGCGTTGCCAGATCGCATTTGGTGAGTAGCAGGCGGTCAGCCATCGTCACCTGCTTGACGGCTTCAAAGTGCCGCGAAAGCTGGCCGTTAGCATGGGTGACATCGACCGCCGTCACCACGCCGTCGATCCGGTAACGCTCGGCGATGAAGAAGTCTTCGAGCAGCGTGTACAGCACCGGCGCCGGGTCGGCCAGCCCGGTGGTTTCGATCAACACGCGGGAAAACGCCGGAATCTCGCGCCGCAGCCGGCGCATGAAGAGATCGCGCAAACTGCGCGCCAGATCGCCGCGCACGCTGCAACACAGGCAGCCGGAATCCAGCAGGACGATGTTGTCGTCCACCTTGTCGACCAGATGATGATCGACCCCCACTTCACCGAATTCGTTGATCAACACCGCTGCGTCAGCGAGTGCCGGCTGGTGGATCAGATGATTGAGCAGCGTCGTCTTGCCGGCACCGAGAAAGCCAGTGAGGACGGTGACGGGGATTTGGGTATGTGCTGTTGCGTTCATGCCGTTTGCACTGCGCAGTCGGCACAGCAGCCACGCAAATCGAGATCAATACGCAAGAGCGAAAAGCCTGCCGGCAGACGCGGCGGCGCTGGCGGCGGTGCATCAAGACAAAATACCCGACCACAGGCATCGCAGCGGAAGTGTGTATGCGCCTGATGCTCGCCAGCCGCTGCGACTGAAAAACGGAAGACGCCGCGTGCATCGGTACTTTTGTGCGCCAGCCCGGCCTCGACCAGCCAGTCGAGCACGCGGTAGAGCGTCACGCGATCCAGCGTCAGCGTGCCGAGTGCCAGATCAATGTCGTGATGGGTTAGTGCTGCCGGTGCGGTGCGAAGTATTTGTAGCACGCGGATGCGTGCCGGCGTGGCACGCGCACCGGCGCTGCGAATCTGGGCGGCGAGAGATGCTTCGGCGCCTGACTGGGCGGACAGCGTAGCGGTGGCAGTTGCAGTAGGTGTCATGGCCGCAGATTAGAGCACAACGGTTCTGTACATGCAACAAGGTTGCAAGTGAGTAATGCTAAGCCCATCATTCCTACCCGTGCGACCTAAACTTCGAGCAGCAGTAAGCTTGTTGCAGGGGGCTTTATGTTGCCGTTTTCTTGCTGATGCCGCTTGTGCCAGGCATCTCGCGCTATTCGTGCTGATTCAATGTTTCACGCGTAATACGTTCAATCAGCGCAAAAGTAGTCTCAGGAACGCGCACCCCATACTGCTTGCGACGATTCTTCGAGAGCGTGCCGTTTTGTTGCAGGCACGAAACCACCAAGGCCGCCAGATCGCTGTTGCGCAGATCCACCGCATCATTCACGGCTCGAACAATCTGATCGTACTGCGCCAGAAACTTGGTCTCCTTGCGCAAATCAACTTCTAGCGCCTGCTGCGCCATTTTGAAGCCGAACTCGACGCATGCAGTGGCATCCCAGAACTGATACAACGAAGGGTGCCCCGTAAACTTGAAAGCGTATTCATCCCCGTCGAGCCAGGTAACCTCCCAGTAGCGCCGGGCCTTCTTGGAGAAGCCATTCAGAGCGCCCAGATAATCCGCCTCATTGCGTTTCATCGCAATCGACACGGGCAGCATGAATCCTTTTTCAAGCTTGCCGGACTGGCATAAGGCATGGTGAAACAGAAAGCGGGAAAGCCTGCCGTTGCCGTCCATAAACGGATGGATGAAGACGAAGCCGAATGAGATGATCGACGCTGCCACCAGCGGATCAATGCCCCGCGCCTCGCCATTGGCGAACGAAATCAGACCGTGCATCAAATCAGCAACCTGATCAGGCGCGGGGGGCACGTAGGTTACGCCGGCAGACCCGCGCAGTGGGCCACGCAACCAGTTTTGTTCGCCTCGAAATGAGGATGCCTGGTCAATGGCAGAACTGATCACTGAGGATTGCAGCGCTGCCAGGTAGGGCTCGCTCAAAGGCTGTGGATCATGCGCCTGGCGCAACAGGTTGGCAAATGACTCCGCTTTGCGTTCGCTCGGTGTCTCCCTTTCGATGGCAAACGAACTCTCTGTCTCGCTCAAATAAGCCCACGCCAAGGCGCGGTCCATCATCTCGTGACTCAAGGAACGGATAAACGCATTGGCCTGCACAAGAACGCCTGCATCAATCAAGGCATTGATGGTCGGCGTACGCTCGACCGTCGGGCAATACGCCGGTGAGCCCAAGCCATTGAATCTGACCCGCCACTTTGCATTTCGCACACCGGCGGTGGTCACATATTTCGCAGGATCGAACAGGTCTACTACCTGACCGCCAATCGCGGGGATGTCGTCAAGACTCTTGCCTGTGTAGGTTTCCCACAGGTAACAAGCCTTGCGGATGTTGGCGCCGTTGGGTGTGGCCCGCAATTCCACCAACAGTCGCTCAGGCGATATTTTATAGACCGCCTGTACGATGATCGGCATGTGGATGCCCTCATGCTTCAAGGCAAATAAAAGATGGTCCAGCGGGTCGTCGGTTGCCGGCGCCGTCGATTTGGGGACCCATAGCCCGTGTGGCGTTTGCTCGATGCGCGTAACCGGCATGACCTTCGCCGGCCGCTCGATATCGAAAGCGGCAAACCCAAATTGCTGACGAAGCTTTTCGTAGCCGACAAAAGGCATGATTTTTTTACCTGAGCTAGGATTTTTTTACGAACGGCAAATATAGCCTAGATAGTCTTACGCAAGGGCGTTGGATTGAGCCTACAGCTGCTGAATCAAGCGTGGCGTTGCCGGATTCGCTCAAAAACCTGCTCTGCGGGAATCGTTTGTACCTGGCCGCTGAGCAACTTGTCTCTGCGCCGGGTCGTAACGGTCAGCCAGGCGGCGGATATCGGTCGTTTTGTGGATTGGTGCTTTGCAACAGGGCTTCG
>CAJBIL010000573.1 GCA_903953145.1 uncultured beta proteobacterium | reverse complement strand
CGGGCGCAGGCATTGCAGGCGCTGGCAGCGGGACTCAAAGCACACCCCGACTTCAACCCGGTGCTGCTCAAGCCCTCCACCGACAAGCGCGCACAGGTAAAGGCGCGCCCTCCAGTGTTAACGGCCTCGGCTGGCTCGACTACGAAGATTGGGTGGGGCACAAACCCTTGCTGGCGTTTGATCCTCGCGAACGACGTGAACAAGACTTGAATCGTCTGGCCGATGCGGTCGAGGAAAACATGGACTTGCGCCAGCTTGCCGAGTGGCTCCCGGCAAAGCTGGCGCAAGGTATTGCTTAAGGTTTACTCGCCGCGCACCAGCAGCAAGGATGTCTGCGCCTTGCGCACCAGACGCTCGGCAACGCTGCCGACAAAGAAACGCTCTACGCCACGGCGACCATGCGTGCCAACAATCAGCAAATCTGCCTGCCATTCCGCAGAAGCATCTGCCAGCATGTCGGAAACATGCTTCTCTTCTGATTCAATCAGCTTGGTTTCAACCTTGACGCCTGCTGCAGCGGCTTTCTCAGCCGCCTTGCCGAGGAAACCCTGGGCCCCGAGGCGCATCTTGTATTCGGCTTTGCCAACGCTGTTCGGCATCATCATTTCCATTTCGCGGTGCGCGAAAATGGTTTCATCAACCGCATGGCAAATCGACAATTCAGCGCCGTTGAACTTGGCCAGTTCAATCGCGGTATCCAGTACCTTGTTGGTCATAAAACTTTCGTCAACGGCTACCATGATTCGCTTGTACATATTATGAGCTCCTGATTTTAAACGGGTTATAAACGATTTTAAAAATTTGTCTGACAACCTGAACAATAGCACTCATTGCACCTGATGCAAATACCCGCCGCTATTTGAGAAGCAGCGGCAAACCCGCAGCAACCAGCGTGACGCGCTCCGACACTGCCGCAACCCGCTGATTCAGCCGACCCTGCTCATCAACAAACAGCCGGGAAACCGCCGCCATCGGCACCACCCCCCAGCCAACTTCATTCGAGACCATGATGATGCGTCCGGGCAACTTCGGCAAGATATCGATCAACGCCTGTGTCTCACCAAGAAACTGCGGGCAGGCCACGGCTAAACCAGACTCCGCCTGCTTTGCAGCATCGCCGGCAAAAAGCAGGTTTGATAACCAGAGCGTCAGACAATCGACCAGTAAACAAACCTCAGGTTCCGCTTTTTCGAGCAGCGTCGCGGCCAGCGCCAGCGGCGACTCCACAAGGCCCCACGACGCCGGGCGCCGCGCCTGGTGATGCGCGATACGTTGCGCCATTTCGGCATCCAGCGCCTGCGCGGTGGCGATATACACGACGCGCAAACCGCTCGCCACGGCCCGCTGCTCAGCCAGCAGGCTCTTGCCCGAACGCGCGCCACCAATGATCAGCTCTCTCATGGATCAAAGCTTAGCACGCAAGGCGCAACGTATAATCCGGGTTTTTCCTGCCTGCGGTTCTATATGCGCTTCATCATTCCGGCCATCAATAGCGACCTCCTCCCGGCGCTGCAAAACAAGATCAACAACAAGACCAAACCGCTCGGCGCATTGGGTCAGCTTGAGCAACTGGCGCTACAAATCGGGCAGGTGCAAAAAACACTCACACCCAGTCTCGATCAGCCGCATCTGCTGGTCTTTGCCGGCGACCACGGCGCCGCCAAGGCCGGCGTCTCGGCGTACCCGCAAGACGTGACCTGGCAGATGGTCGAGAACTTCCTCGCCGGCGGTGCGGCAATCAACGTTTTTGCGCGCCAGAACGGCATGCAACTAAAGATCATCGATGCCGGCGTGGCGCATGATTTCGGCAAGCGCGATACCTTGATCGACGCCAAGATCGCCCCTGGTACACGCCACCATCTGGCCGTGCCGGCCATGTGCGCCGCCGAGCGCGACGCCGCGCTGGCCAAAGGCGCCGAGATCAGCCGCCAGCTTGCCGGTCAGGGCTGCAAGGTACACGGCTTCGGCGAAATG
>CAJBIL010000572.1 GCA_903953145.1 uncultured beta proteobacterium | reverse complement strand
GCCGGTAGGAAACCGGTCAATGTTATCGAAGTTGTTAGTAATGCCCGGTGCGACGTAATAACTCTCGACGGTCGAAAGAATCGTGTCCTGCTGGCTACCAAGTACCGCCGGCGAATAGTCGGAGGTCTCAAAAGAATGCTTGAGGCCTAGCGCGTGGCCAATCTCGTGCAGGAAGATGAACTGGTCGAGCGAAGCAGCGCCGGGGGCATTAAAGACGCTCGACTGCATGGCCGCATTGAGCCAGACATCGCCACCTGCCTGATTACTGCCGGGCAGATAAGTATAGGCCGCCGTATTTGCGTCCATCTGCCAGCCGGTGTAGGCGATTCGGATATCGCCCGCTGACGTAGCGTTATCGGGAACTTCGATAAAGTTGATGTTGGCGACCGAGGACCAGGCGAGTAGCGCATCGCGTACCGCCTGCTGTTCGTAGGCGCTGGCCAGTGGAACAAAACTCGCCGGCTCGCCAGAATTGCTGTAAGAACCGCCGGGTCCGATAATGCCTGTATCCCAGATGCTGCCGACACCGGGAAAGCTGTAAGTAAGGGTGACGCCTGCGCCAGAAAGTACGCTCCCCCAGCGCAAGCCGAAAACCACACTGTCAATCGTGTTAATGCCACTCAGGGGAACATAAAATGCGTCATTAGCAGCCATGCGGAGACCCTCTGTTGATGTTCCGCACTTCGTTGCACTAGCGAGCGAGCTTTCTCTTAGGAAGCACAACAGGCCAAAGATTCGGGTGCTGACAACTCAACTTACTGAATTTAATTGGTTTAACGAGGATTACTAAAGAATGTGTGAAAAGATTACTGATTGAGTAACCATGATCGCATTGTGGATAGTGTTATAAAGCTGAACTCGGGTCAAGCCGCACCTGAGCTAATGAGCAAAACCACCTGAATCTGTTTGAATTTGCCTTGATCAAAGCAAAATGCATATCCCCGTTATCTCTGTTTCTACAGGAAAGACTCGCTTGAAATTTTGGCGCATAGACCGGCAAAACTGCTGGAAAGCTCAGTCTGCTGCTTTCCTTGCCTTCATTTTTTCTGCCCTGCTCAGTGTTCCGGCTCACGCCAAGGACGCAGAAATTGTCTTTTTGGTCGGCAAGAGTGAGTTGAAGGATGGATTAGGGAGCAACTGGAATACCGCGTTACTGAAACAGGCGCTTGATTCCGGCTGGTTTGTGCGCACCCTTGACCAAAGCCAGATGGGCTTGTTGTTTAACGACCGCACTCAGATTCGCCTCGGCCCAAACAGCCAGTTACAGATCAAATCATCTGTCGATGCCCAGGCGTGGAGCCAGACACAAGTCAAGCTACAGTCCGGCCGGGCATGGAGCCAGGCACGCCCGCAGGTGTCTTCAGGCGCGCCAGCACCCCGGGTCACGATGGAGACGCCGACGGTCACGATGTCGATCCGTGGTACAGATTGGGATGTCATCGTTGCACCGGACGGCCGCACCGAGCTTGCGGTGCTGAGCGGCGTCATCCGCATGGAAAACGAATTCGGTCAGGTTTCCGTCGGCAAGGGCGAAGGTGCTGCTGCCGAAGTGGGTAAGGCACCCGTCAAATTTCAGCTAATTAATCCGGCCGAGCGGGTGCAGTGGGTCAACGCACATCCGCTACAACCACGGCGCTGGGTGACGCCGGGCAACGACATCGAACTGCGTGCAATTCACCTGATCGAAAATGGCAACCCGGATGCAGCACTGGCAGTGCTGGCTGGCAGTGCGGGTAGCAATCTAGCCGCTGCGCTGCTGTCCGCCGATGTGCGCTTGTTTCGAGGCGAATATACGTTAGCTGTGGCGCTCCTTGCGCCGCATGCGCGCGAAGGTCAGGGTGATCCGGCAGCTGTCGCGCTGATGGCACATTCACTTGTACTGCTCGACAAAGCAGGCGCAGCACGCGCGCTGATTCATACCGCCAGGCAGCAGCACCCGGCGCATCTCGAACTATTGCTTGCTGCCGGGCAACTGGCAGTGCTTGATGGGAATGCGCTGGAAGCCCGCAGTGCCTACGCTGCTGCCAGCACGCTTTACCCCGATAACGCTGAAGCTTGGTACGGCGCCGGGCTGGTAGAAGCGGAACGGGAGAATGTGGGTATTGCACGGGAGCTGCTCGGCAAGGCACGGGCAAAAGCGCCTTTAACCAGCCGTTACCCGGCGGAGCAGGGAACGCTGGAAACCTTTGCCAATCATCTTGAAGTGGCTGAACAAAACTTCAATAGCGCACTTGAACTCGCGCCTGATGATTATGTCGCCCTGACCGGTCGCGGCATTCTCAGGCTCAAGACCGGCGACACACAGGCCGGGCTTGCGGATTTTCTACGGGCCGGCGTCATCGAACCGCGTTATGCGCGCGCCTGGCTGTACTCCGGGGTGGCGTTCTACCAGCTAGGGGAAGTAGCGCGGGCGCTGGAAGCCTTCCGCAAAGCATCCGAGCTCGACCCGAAAGACCCGCTGCCCTTCGTCATGCGCAGTGTGGTACGCCTTGATGCGCTTGATTTTCAGGAAAGTATCGACGATGCCGTGGAGGCCAACCGTCGCATGCCGTGGCTGAAATCCCTCAATCAGATCCTCAATAACCAGAAAGGCAATGCCAATCTTGGTAGCGCGCTGGCTGCTTTCGGCATGGAGGAATGGGCCAGGCATCTCGCCGACGAGGCTTATTCGCCCTGGTGGGCGGGTAGTCACCTGTTTCTGGCGGATCGTTATCAGGGCTCGTTCAACAAGAACAGCGCGCTATTCAAGGGGTTTCTGGCCGACCCCACGGTCTTTGGCGCATCCAACCGGCACTCATCGCTGGTCGCTTCGCCCGGCCAGTACGGTGCGCTAGAACTCGCCATGAACAACACCGACTTTGCCCAGCGTACCGCCAGCGCCACAACCAATGGACTGAGCGTAAGCCAGGTACCGGTTGCCTGGTTCGCCAAAGGCGATCTGGCAGAGGGAAACTCCCGTGTTTCAGATATTTCGGCCAGTGGCCGTAACTTGACGCTTGGCCTTGGCATGCGGCCAACCCACGAACTGGCAATTTTTGCCTTTGCCACCGACAGCAGCATCAACGCACACATACAGGAACCAGCAAGAAGCCTGTCTGATGATCGTATGAACCAGAGCGACAGCCGCGCCGACGCCGGTTTTAACATCAAGCTATCCGGCACCAACCAGCTGTGGTTCAAGGCGGGTGCCGGCCGGACAAATACGCTGCTTGACGGCGCCCTGTTTTCAACATCGACCGCCGCCGCGCTCAACCGGGCCTTTGCAACCAACACGTTTACACCCAATGGCCGCCTTAACCGTTTCCAGTCGGATCTGGTGCAGGAAGACGTCCAGCTACGTCATGTCTTCCAGCCAGTTGAAGGGATTGAACTGGGCTGGGGCGTTGAAAATGCACACCAGAACAAGCCGGTGGCAAGCAGTGTGACGTTTAATCAAGTCACCTTGTCTCTGGCCCAGACCCACGATATTCGCTCAAACGACCTATGGCTTTCAGCGACGGGCTTTACACCTGATCGCAACTGGACAGCACAGGCCGACCTCGCGAACCAGCAGACACGGTCAACCCTGAATGACCTCAATGAAATCAGGCTACAGAATGTCACCAATCCGCTACTGGCGACGGGCAAAACCACCGTGCAGAATATCAACGAATGGAATCCTCGTGTCGGGATCAAATGGGCTTCTGACACCGGGCATTCACTTCGCCTCGTTACTCAGGAATGGCGTCGCCCGGCAGGCGTGAATAGTCTCGGGCAATCCGAAACGCTTGGCATTGCTGTCAATGATCGACTGGTGACGGCCGGAGGGATGTACCGCAGGGCCAGACTGCAAAATGATTTAACCCTGGGTAATCGCACCTATGTCGAGTGGTATGTCGACAGAGAGCAGGTGAAAAATCTCCTGACCCCGCAACAGGCAATTGTCAGCGATATCGACCTGACAGAACTGGAAAGCCTGCGCAAACGCAAGGCGGTATTTGGTGCCCCAGCCGATTATTACGAGAAAACACCGCAGTTCAGCCAAGGCGAAATAAACTCGTTCGGTATCGCGGTCAATTATTTGACGACGGCAGGGCACGCATTATCGGCAAGCTATGTTCTGGCGGATGCAAAAAACACGCTAGAGCAATACCGGAATCTGGCACTCCCCTATCTGCCCCGCCACACGCTACGCCTGGCATCAAACTGGACACTGCCGCAACGCTGGGTGCTTGGTGTGCATAGCAGCTATCGCACGGCACGTTTCAAGGATGAGGCAAACCTTTCACCTTTAACATCGGGCTGGGTATTTGGCAGTAGCGCCTATTGGGAAAGTGCTGACAAACGTTGGGCATTTGAAGGCAGAGTCGACAACCTGCATGCAAACAAACAATCGACTGCGCAAAAATCAGCGGGTGTCGACCTCGTGCTGGGATACAGATTTTAAGGGCTGAACAGAAAACGCTAAGAAGCACCTGCCCTGCAAGGCGCATGAAATGGCGTTCTAGCTCATCAACTTGCTGTAGAACCAGCATTCATGCGCTTCTTCAGGCGATCTACTTTCCAGATCGCCAATTCACGGGCTTCTCAGGGCAGATTGAAACTCAGTTCAAATCAATCGCGTGCCGCTTCAAATCATCCAGCCCGACAATCTCGAGCGCGGCCTCGTTGGTTGAATTGAGCACCACATGCGGCGCGCAGTTGGCGGCCAGTGCTTCACGCCAGCGGGCAGCGCACAGGCACCAGCGGTCTCCGGGATTGAGGCCGGGGAAGTCGTATTCCGGGCGCGGCGTCATCAGGTCGTTGCCGCGTGCTTTGGAAAACGCCAGAAACTCAGCGGTCAAAACCACACAGACGGTGTGATTGCCGACATCCTCCGGCGAGGTATTGCAGCAGCCATCACGGAAAAAACCAGTCAGTGGCTTGTCGCTACAGGTGCCCAGCGG
>CAJBIL010000571.1 GCA_903953145.1 uncultured beta proteobacterium | reverse complement strand
CGAGGCGATCGGCACCTCGGGCGATTACCAGCGGTAATTCGAGTTTGATGGCCTACGCTACTGCCACTTGCTCGACCCGCGCAGCGGCGCACCGGTCATGCACACGCAATCGCTCACCGTCCTCATCACTCCGCGTGTCGCAGCCGGCACGCTCTCCGATGCAGCCTCCAAACCCCTCTTCATCGCCGGCGCCGACTGGCCACGCTTTGCGCAGGCGCTGGCGGTTGATCAGGTGTTACGCGTCGATGCCGAAGGGCGCGTGCAGGTCAGCGCCGCGCTGCACCGGCGGCTGGAATACATTGGCGGGCAGCCGAAAGCGCTGGAAATCATGCCGGTAAGCCAGGTGCCCGGGTCATGAGCAAACATGGGTGCTCCCATGGCCGCTACGCCAATCAGCGCGTTGCATTGACGTAGACAAAGACACACACAAACGCATACGAACAGACGCAACCTCAATACCGCCCAATTTCGGTAGAATCGTTCCTTCAATTTTGATCGCCATTGTTTCGGAGATTTGCCATGCCCCACTATCGTTCCCGCACCTCGACCCACGGCCGTAACATGGCGGGCGCCCGCTCCTTGTGGCGCGCGACCGGCATGAAGGATGGTGATTTCGGCAAGCCGATTATTGCCGTGGTGAACTCCTTTACCCAGTTCGTTCCCGGCCATGTGCACCTCAAAGACATGGGGCAACTGGTGGCGCGCGAGATTGAAGCGGCGGGTGGTGTCGCCAAGGAATTCAACACCATCGCCGTCGATGACGGGATCGCCATGGGGCACGACGGCATGCTTTACTCGCTGCCCTCGCGTGATCTGATCGCCGATTCGGTCGAGTACATGGTCAATGCCCACTGTGCCGATGCCATGGTGTGCATCTCCAACTGCGACAAAATCACGCCGGGTATGTTGATGGCGGCGATGCGCGTCAATATCCCGACCATCTTCGTTTCCGGTGGGCCGATGGAAGCCGGCAAGGTGAAGACGTCAAGCGGGCAGATCATCCACCTTGATCTTGTCGATGCCATGGTCAAGGCCGCCGATAGCAGCGTGTCGCAGGCCGATCTCGATGAGATCGAGCGTTCCGCCTGCCCGACTTGTGGTTCGTGTTCCGGCATGTTCACCGCCAACTCGATGAATTGCCTGACCGAAGCGCTGGGGTTTTCGCTGCCGGGTAACGGCACCATGCTTGCCACGCACGCCGACCGCAAGGAGCTGTTCCTCAAGGCGGGTCGGCAGATTGTCGAGCTGTGCAAGCGCTATTACGAGCACGACGACGCGTCGGTGTTGCCGCGCGCTATCGGCTCGTTTTCCGCCTTTGAAAACGCGATGGCACTTGATGTGGCGATGGGCGGCTCGACCAACACCGTGCTGCACATCCTCGCTGCGGCGCAGGAAGCCGGCGTTAACTTCACGATGGCCGACATTGACCGCATCTCGCGCAAGGTGCCGTGCTTGTGCAAAGTGGCGCCGATGACCGACAAGTATCACATTGAGGACGTGCATCGTGCCGGCGGTATTTTCGGCATTCTCGGCGAGCTGGATCGCGCCGGGCTGCTGCACACCAAAGTGCCGACGGTGCACGCCAAAACCCTGGGCGACGCCCTGTCGGTCTGGGACGCGACTCATGCACACGACCTCAAGGTATCGAAATTCTACAAAGCCGCACCCGGCGGTGTACCGACGCAAACCGCCTTTTCGCAGGATCGTCGCTTCAATGAACTCGACCTCGACCGCACGCACGGCTGCATCCGCGACAAGGCCAACGCCTACTCGCAGGAAGGCGGCCTCGCTGTGCTCTACGGCAATATCGCGGTCGATGGCTGCATCGTCAAGACGGCCGGCGTTGATGAAAGCATCTGGAAGTTCACCGGCAAGGCGCGTGTTTTTGAGAGCCAGGATGCCGCAGTCGAGGCCATTCTCGGCGATACCGTGCAGGCCGGCGATGTCGTGGTGATCCGCTACGAAGGCCCGAAAGGCGGCCCCGGCATGCAGGAAATGCTGTATCCGACTTCCTACCTGAAATCCAAAGGGCTGGGTAAAGCCTGCGCATTGCTCACCGACGGCCGTTTTTCCGGCGGCACCTCCGGCCTGTCGATTGGTCACGCCTCGCCGGAAGCAGCGCAGGGCGGGGCCATTGGCCTGGTCGAAGAAGGTGACTCGATTGAAATCGACATTCCGCAACGACGCATTCATCTGGCCGTTTCCGACGCGGTGCTGGCAACGCGCCGGGCCGCGATGGATGCCAAAGGCGAGCAGGGCTGGCAGCCGATTGCCGAACGCCAGCGCCTCGTTTCAACCGCCTTGCAGGCTTACGCGCTGATGACCACGTCGGCCGCCACCGGCGCAGTACGCAATCTGGATCAGCTGAAGAAGCGTTGACACCCACCCCCAAAGGCACTTGGCGCCATAAGCCCCTTCGCCTGCGGGGCTTATGGATTGGCGTTCTACGATCACAACTTGCCGCCAGGCCAATGAATACGCCAGTCTTCAGGCAGTGCTATGCGTAGAACGCCATCTGGTGCGGCTTGCAGGGCAGCGAGCTGTTTGAGATGACGATCGCTACGGCTTTTTGATGGGCTGGCGAAGTTGTTGCACGGCCGCGATGGCCTCCTGCGGCGATGGCCAAAGTCACCCCCAGTGATCGGCTCTTCCTGCACAGTCTAAGCCGAGAGAACTCACCCCAATCTGATGCTGCTACTGAACATCAACTGAACACAAGAAGCAAGCATGCACACTAAAACGCGCCATGGCTGTACAACTGGCATATCGGTATAGCCTCTATCCCTGTCTTTGCACCCGAAATGGCGCCAATATAAAAATCTAACCTATTGACGACATTGTTTATTCCGTATAATTTTGCTCTTATGGAAAAGATACCGAAATCGCTTGATGTCATAGAACTCGATGACGGGGCAAAACGTCAGTACATTGACGCGAAAAGCACGTTTCAGGCGTGGGAGGATGCGCGGAAAGCAGCAAAAGAAGTGCGTGGTGGCATGTATTGGAAGCGTACAGCGCAAACAGATTACCTGATCCGAACATCGACCTCTAACACGCAAAAAAGCCTTGGGCCAAGGACTTCAGAAACGGAAGCAATCTATGACAGTTTCTTTGCCAGAAAGAGCACAGTAGAGCAACGCGAAACGGACTTGCGTAACAGGGTGCGGCTGAATCAAAGACTTAATCGTGCACTTTATGTAGGCCGCACGCCCGCTATTGTGGTCGACATTCTTAACACCCTTGCCACAGCCGGAATGGCTGACTATTTTACCGTCGTGGGAACACACGCACTGTATGCGTACGAGACAGCAGCCGGCGTTCGCATCATGGATTCATCCGCGATGGAAACAAGGGATGTTGATTTGTTATGGGATACCCGGAAACGAGTTCAGTTTGTCAGTGACATGAAACTGCAAGGATCGTCCATGATTGGTCTGCTGCAAAAAGTGGACCCTACTTTTGCAATTAGAGCCGATCAGAAGTACACCGCCACAAACAGTAAAGGCTTCGAGGTCGATATTATCCGGCGAGAAGTCGAAGGAAATGACCCTCACCCGGTACGACTATCTGACGCTGAAGATGACTTCTGGGTTACGCAAGCCCGAAATGCGGGCGTTTTATTGAGTGCACCACGCTTCTCCAGCGTGATTGTTTCAACCTCTGGCCATATGGCTCGTATGAACACTATTTCTCCCGTTGTATTTAGCCAGTTCAAACGTTGGATTTCAGAACAGCCTGATCGTGATCCATTAAAGCGATCAAGAGATGTGCGGCAGGCAGAGGTGGTCGATGCGCTTATTGACGCGTATTTGCCACATCTTCGGGTGGCGATCTCGCACACTTAACCGAAAAATCAGCCACCACAGCATTGCGTAAAAGAAGGAAACAGCCAAGTTTTGGCTGCTAATTATTCTTGCCGTCTTCCGTTCATGTCGCATTGCATCAGTGAAGTGGGCAGGGCAGTGAAATCGGAAGCGCCTTTTATTGATTACAAGATACCGACAACTATGTGCGTTTGATGTTAATTCTCGTGGGCTTTGGAAAACTTGAAGCCACCCTTTGCCAACATAAAACTGAATTCAAGGCGCGGTCAACGTGTCGCCTCCCGGAAACGTTAAGCAAGCACCCCCGGGCTGCAATCAGGAAGCCGCCTCAATAGGCTTTCCAAGCCGGGCAAAGTGAAATAAGATCGAAGCGCTGTAAATCCTAATTTAATGAACGGAGCGAGAGCATGAAAGCAATCTACGTATCCCTGCTGGCAGTTGCCGGCATCCTGTCTGCCGGTGCTGTGCAGGCGGATGAGGCTCTGGCCAAAGCCAAAAACTGTCTGGCTTGCCACAACGTTGACAAAAAAGTGGTTGGCCCGTCCTACAAGGATGTCGCCAAGAAGTACACCGCCAAGGATGAGGCCATGCTGGCCGCCAAAATCATCAAGGGTGGCAAGGGTTCCTGGGGTGAAGTGCCGATGCCGCCGAATGCTTCGGTCAAGCCGGAAGAGGCAACCAAGCTGGTCAAGTGGATTCTCAGCCTGAAGTAATCGCTGACCCGCAATAAAAAACCGGCTTTGTGCCGGTTTTTTATTGGCTGGTTTTGATTGACAAGGGGGCAGTGCCTCCGCAGAATCAGCGGTCATTCGTTTCGTTTGTTTCGCTCTTTTGAATTCTCCCCGCGAATTCTTCACATCCTTGATGCCCACTGTCCCCGGAGATAAAACCATGCAGTTTTCGCGTTTTTCCAGCATGACGCTCGCCATTACTGCCGCTTTCGCCCTGTCCGGTTGCGGCCAGAAGGAAGAACCCAAGCCGCCGGTTGTGGCTCCGGCGCCCGTTGCCGCACCAGTGCCGCCGCCGAAGCCGGAAGTCATGGTCAAACTCGGCCACGTTGCGCCGCTCACCGGCCCGCAGGCGCACCTCGGTAAAGACAATGAAAACGGCGCACGTATGGCCATCGATGAGTTGAATGCGCAGAACCTTGAAATTGGCGGCGCCAAAATCAAGTTCGAACTGCTCGCCGAGGATGATCAGGCCGACCCGAAGCAGGGCACCATCGTTGCCCAGAAGCTGGTTGATG
>CAJBIL010000570.1 GCA_903953145.1 uncultured beta proteobacterium | reverse complement strand
GGCCGGATGTGGCTGAGCGAGTTCCAGAAAGCCTCAGCCGTTTGCCCGGAGAGCGTGCGCCCGGAGGCGTCGGTAATCGTGCCGGAGATCATCACCGGCCAGCGGCGGCCGACGCTCTCGAAGAACTGCTCGATCGAAAACAGCGCAGCTTTGGCGTTGAGCGTATCGAATACCGTTTCAACCAGCAGGATGTCTGCACCGCCATCACACAGGCCGCGAATGGCCTCGGTGTAAGTGCCTACTAACTCGTCAAAGCTGGTATTACGGTAGCCCGGGTCATTGACGTCGGGTGAAATCGAGCCGGTGCGCGAGGTCGGCCCGAGGACGCCGGCGACAAAGCGCGGCTTGCTTGGGTCTTTGGCGGTGAATTCGTCGCAGGCTTCGCGCGCGAGCTTTGCGCCAGCCACGTTCAACTCATAAACAATGTTTTCGAGCTTGTAATCGGCCTGCGAAACCGCAGTTGCATTAAACGTGTTGGTTTCGAGAATATCTGCACCAGCGGCCAGATACGCGCTGTGAATGCCGCGAATCACTTCCGGGCGGGTGAGCAGCAGCAGGTCGTTATTGCCCTTCAGGTCATGCGCGTGGCTGGCAAAACGCTCGCCGCGATAATCGGCTTCCTTGAGGTGGTGTTGCTGAATCATGGTGCCCATCGCGCCGTCGAGTATCAGGATGCGCTGTTCAAGGAGGGATTTCAGTTCGGCTGTGCGGTCGGGTTGCATATCGTTACCTGTTCGGTTTCTGTATTCTGTTGTGCGTGCGCGCATTGTGTGTCTGTGGCGCGTAAAGCAAAAAACCCGTCGGCACCAAGCGCGGCGGGTTTTCGTGGTTCATAACCGGCATCGCATTAGCGGCATTTTTAACGCGCCCGCAATCTGTTGAGATCAAATCGGCGCGAACCCCATGCAGACAGTGGGCAAGGCAGTGAATTTACGTCGCAAGCCCTTGATTGTCAAATACGGTCATTGGTTCAATCGAGCGCCGCTATATAATCGCGGGCTGATGAAGTGCAGATCAAACCAAGTTGGCGATTTTCAAAAATTTAGGGGGAAACATGTTCAACAATATGGGTGTTAGCGCCAGGCTGGTCGCGTTAAACGCAATTTTGGCGGTGTTCATGATTGTGATCGGCATGGTCGGCTTGCAGGGGATGTCCGGCGTGGTGGGTGGTTTGAAATCGGTTTATGAGGACCGTACCGTCCCGTTGGCTGATCTTGGCAAGATCCAGCGCCTGTTCGCTGCCAACTTTTCCGAAGCGCTACGCGCCATTCAGCACAATCCGACGGGTGATCTGTTCAAGTTGCACGACCATCCGGTGGCCGAGCATATCGACCGTGTTGACGCCAATATCAAGCTCATCAACCAGTTGTGGGATAAATACAAGGCGCGCTCTTTGACGGCGGAAGAAAATAAACTGGTTGCCGATTTCGAGAAAAACCGGTCGCTCTGGGTGGGTGAAATCCTGAATCCTGTCTTGCTGGCTTTGAAAGCCGGGGATTATTCACCCGACACTGTGAGCAAGTTCCTGAAGGGCAATCGCACGCACGGGGCGGCCACCGCGAAAACGCTGGATGATCTGATGGACCTGCAATTGCAGGTTGCCAAAGCCGAATACGAACATGCGCAGGCCAATTACAACACTGTTCGCACGCTCTCGATTGCCTCGATCATCGGCGGCGTTGGCTTGGGGCTGCTGATCG
>CAJBIL010000569.1 GCA_903953145.1 uncultured beta proteobacterium | reverse complement strand
GCTGATTTGAGCAAGGTGGATCGTGAGCGCATCAAACAGGCCAGCAAGGAATTGTTGGCCGGCGTGCTGGCCGTCATTGCGCCACTAGACCACTGGACCGAGAAAGAGCAAACGCAGGCCGAAGTGGAAACGTTCATCCTTGATCATGTCTATCAAACCCTGCCAGAGCCGCCTTACACGCCGGATGACAAAGCCCAGGTGGCGCAGTTGGTGTATCGCATATCTGGCAGCAGAGTGTGCGTGATCAAGGTTCGCATGGCGCACCGAGTAGATAATGCCAGCGCTTGATCAATCATTCGGCTTACGTTGGCATATCTATTAGTTGGCGGATTCATTATTGAGTGCGGTCCGATTGTCAGATTGCGCAGCCTGATCCAGCCTGTTGGAGCGTGCTAGAATCGACGCCCGCGATGGTGCGCCGGATGGGTGTGATTACAGTCATCTTCACCAACGATTTGACCAACGTTTTTACAAAGACTTTGCCCTTGAACACCACAATTACTGTTCCCTCACGCATCGTCATCGCTTCGCGTGAGTCGCGTCTTGCCATGTGGCAGGCGGTGCATGTGCAAGGTCGTCTTGCAGCCTTGTATCCCGAGAGCCGGGTCGAGATTCTTGGCATGACGACCAAGGGCGACCAGATCCTTGATCGCCCGCTGTCCGAGATTGGTGGCAAGGGCTTGTTCATCAAGGAGCTGGAAGTCGCGATGCAGGAAGGCCGCGCCGACCTCGCCGTGCACTCGATGAAAGACGTGCCGATGGTGATGCCCGAAGGGTTCATCCTCGCCGCCATTTCGTCACGTGAGAATCCGTGCGATGCGTTCATTTCCAATAAATATGCCGGGCTTGATGATCTGCCGGCGAATGCCGTGGTCGGTACTTCGAGCTTGCGCCGTGAGTCGATTCTGCGTGCCAAATATCCGCAACTGGTGATCAAAAGCCTGCGCGGCAATCTCGATACGCGTCTGAAGAAGCTCGATGCCGGGGAATACGATGCGATCATCCTCGCCGCCGCCGGCCTGATCCGGCTTGGCCTGAAGGATCGGATTCGCTCGGTGCTGACGCCCGAGCAGTCATTGCCGGCACCGGGGCAGGGCGCGCTGGGGATCGAGGTGCTGTCCGATTTGCCGGGCGCAGCGGCGCTGGTTGCCTCGCTCAATGATGCCGATACGGCGCATTGCGTGCGTGCCGAGCGCGCTTTTTCCCGGGCGCTGGGTGGCAGTTGCCAGGTGCCGCTCGGGGGGTATGCGGTGCTCGAAAACGGTGACCTGTGGTTGCGTGGTTTTGTTGCAACGCCGGACGGCAAGCAAATGGTCAGCGCCGAGTTGCGCGGTGCGCCGGCAGATGATGAGTCCATCGGCCGCATCCTGGCGCAAATGCTGCGCGATCAGGGCGCCGATGCCATTCTTGAAAAACTCGCACACTGCCAATGAGCCAGCCCCTTCAGGGTAAAACCATCGTTGTCACGCGCCCGCGCGCGCAGTCGGCGAAGTTGTCCGGCCTGATCGCCGCGCAAGGCGGTGTGCCGATGGTTTTCCCTCTGCTTGAGATTAGCGTTGCCGATGATCCGGCCCCGCTGCGTGCGGCAATTACCCATCTGGAACAATATTCGCTGGCGATTTTTATCAGCCCCAATGCGGTTGATTTCAGTTTGCCGGCCATCCTCGCCGCACGCGTCTGGCCATCGGGTTTGCAGGCAGCAGCGATCGGGCAAAGCAGTGTGGCGCTCCTCGCCGGCTATGGCATTGAACGCCCGATTGCGCCGCCCGATCGCTTCGATTCTGAAGCCCTGCTCGAATTGCCGGAACTGCAAACCGGGCGTGTCAGCGGGCAGCGGGTCGTGATTTTTCGGGGCAATGGCGGCCGTGAGTTTCTCGCCGACACCTTGCGCGAACGCGGTGCGCAAGTCGATTACGTGACGTGTTACCAGCGCTCGGCGCCGACCGACGGTGAGCCCTTGAATGCGCTGTGGCGCAATCACCAGCTCGATGCATTAACCGTTTCATCAAGTGAAGGTTTGCGGAATCTGGTCGATCTGCTCGATGCCGACGGCCGTGAGCGTTTGCGCACAACGCCGGTTTTTGTCCCGCACGAGCGCATCGCCGAGGTTGCGGCAAGCTTTGGTCTGCAACAGGTAACACTGACCGGGCCGGCTGACCCCGGCATCATCGCCGGTTTGTGCGCCTATCCATGGGCACGATCATGACGCCGTCAGCTTTGCCGCCCGAGTCGGGCAGCCCGGGAAATCCCACGAATAACGCTTTTGCCGTGTGGCGCAATCCGTGGTTGATTGTCGCCGTGGTTGCGCTCGTACTGGCCGGCTGGCAATGGGTCGAAACGCGGCTCAAACTGGCCGATACGCAGCAGGAGATCGCCCGGCGTCTCGCCGAGATCGACACCGCGAGCAAGGAAAGCCGCGCACTCGCACGGCAGGCGCAGGATCAGGCAGCGTCCTTGCAGGGCAAGCTCGGCGCGCTGGAGGCCAAGCTGGCCGAATCGCAAAGCCAGCAGGCGACGCTGGAAACGCTCTATCAGGACTTGGCGCGCAACCGTGATGAATGGGCGCTGGCCGAGGTCGAACAAAGTGTGACGCTGGCCGCCCAGCAGTTGCAACTGGCTGGTAATGTGCAGGGTGCCATGCTCGCACTGCACACCGCCGACGCACGGCTGGCCGGCAGTAATCGTCCGCAGTTCATCAGCCTGCGCAAAGTGCTTGGCCGTGACCTGGATCGCCTGCGTGCCTTGCCGCAGGTTGATCTGCCGGGAATGAGCCTGCGCCTCGAAAATGTACTGGCCGTCATCGATACGCTGCCGCTGGCGATTGATGCGCGGCCAAGAGTTGAGGCGCAAGCTGTGCCGGCCAGCGAGCCTTCTTCTGCGCTGACGCTCGACTTCTGGCAGCGACTGCTCGCTGATTTCTGGCATGAAGCGCGCGCGCTGGTTCGCATCCAGCGCTTTGATCGTGACGAGCCGGCCTTGCTCGCGCCGGGGCAGGGTTTTTTCCTGCGTGAAAACGTCAAGCTGCGCTTGCTCAACGCACGTCTCGCGTTGCTCGCCCGTGATCAATCGACGTTTCGTAACGAGCTCAAGCAGTCGCAGCGCTGGATCGAGCGCTACTTCGATGCGCGCGATAAAGCGGTGCAGACGGCACAGGTCGGACTCAAGGAGTTGTCGATGACCGAAATCAGCATTGAGTTGCCGACACTCAATGAAAGCCTTTCCGCCATCAAGAACTTCAAACTGGGTAAGACAGCCAAATGAGAGGGCTGCTCTGGCTGCTTTCCCTTTTTGCGCTGGCAGTTGGTATTTCACTGGCAGCACGCTTCAACGAAGGCTATGTGCTGCTTGTTTTCCCGCCTTACCGGGCCGAAATTTCACTCAATCTGGCAATCCTTCTGGTCATCGGCGGTTTTGCCGTGCTTTATGTCTTGCTGCGCGCTATTGCGCTGACCCTCTCTTTGCCGAATAAAGTACGCCTGTTTCGTGAGCGTCGCCGGCAGGAGAAGGCGGCGGGTACGTTTCAGGATGCCCTGCGCCTGCTTTTTGAAGGTCGTTTCAGTCAGGCGCTGAAGAAAGCGGGAGAGGCACACGCAGCCGGCCAGTTGCCCGGTCTCTCGGCCCTGGTGGCGGCGCGTGCAGCACAGCATCTGCACGAGCCGGAGAAGCAGGCGCACTGGCTGGATCACGCCAGCACCGACGAGCCTAAAATGCAGGCGGCGCGCCTGATGCTCGAAGCTGAAATGCATCTCGGCGAACGTCGTTTCAGCGATGCGGTGGCTGCATTGCAGCGTTTGCAGAAAATCGCCGGCCGGCACATCGCCGCGCTCCGTCTTGAACTGCGCGCCCAGCAAGGTGCCGGCAATCCGGATGAAGTCCTGCGTATTGTGCGTTTGCTTGAGAAGCGCGATGGTCTGCTGCCCGATCTCGCCCGGGCAATCAAACTCAAGGCGCATCAGGAGAGCGTTCATCAGCGGCGGGCTGACCCGCTACGGCTGCTCGCCTATCTGCAACAGATGCCGGCTACTGAAAGTAACCCGCGTCTGACCCTGACGTTTGCCGAGGCGTTGCTTGATCCATCACTGGCATCCTCTGCCAGTGACAGTGCCAGCATTGAGCACAGCGAAAGTGCGAACAAAGCGGCGCTCGCCATGATCGAGGCGCAACTCGATGCCGAATGGGACTCCTCGCTGATTGCGCTTTACGGGCGCAGTGCTGGCGGCAATCTGACCGCACGTATTGCCCGCGCCGAGCAGTGGTTGCAGCAGTATCCCCACGATCCGCAGTTGCTCCTCGCGCTGGGCCGCTTGTGTCTGGCACAACGTTTGTGGGGCAAGGCCCTGAGCTATCTGGAGGCATCGCTGTCGCTGGCGATGCCGGCCGGGCAGCGTGAAGTGCGCCTGGAGCTGGCGCGCCTGCTTGAGCAGACTGGGCGCCCGGCTGAAGCGATGGTGCATTACCGGGCGGCTGCCGAGCAATTCGCCTGATCTTTGATCCAGGCGCGTAATTTCAGTCGTTTCTTCTTCGCCGGCAGGTGTTTGGCGCGCTAGAATGGTTGTCCAACAAAAAACACAGTCAATCAGGGGCGCGTCATGCTGAATATCGATCTTCGGAAAATCTACCTCTTCAAACCCGTCGAGCCTGCGCCCGACCCCGCATCGCTGCCTGTGGGCGGTGACCTCTACTACGAGTGCCTTGATTGCACTACCGTCCTTAACTCGGTGCCACACATCAAATGCGCCTGCGTTTGCGGCAACCTGGTCGGCGGTGGTGGTGAGTTAAAAGTCAGCAAACCGACGCAGGTGCGCGTGATGCGCGGCAAACTCAAATAGGTTACATCCGTTAAACCCAGTCGCGCGGCGGCAGCATGTCGTAGAGTGCTGCTTCCGGCGTGCCGGCCTCGGGTTGCCAGTCGTAGCGCCATTTAACGACCGGCGGTAACGACATCAGGATCGACTCCGTGCGCCCGCCCGATTGCAGGCCGAACAGCGTGCCGCGATCCCACACCAGATTGAATTCAACATACCGGCCACGCCGGTAAGCCTGAAAGTCGCGCTCGCGTTCACCAAACGGCGTGTGCCGGCGCTTTTCGATGAGTGGCAAATAAGCGCCAATAAACGCATCGCCAACAGCCCGTGTCAGATCGAAGCAACGTTCAAATCCACCGTCGTTAAGGTCGTCAAAGAACACGCCGCCAACGCCGCGTGGTTCATTACGGTGCTTCAGGAAAAAATATTTGTCGCACCATTTTTTGTAGCGTGCATGTGTGTCGTCACCGAAGGGTGCCAGCGCGGTTTTGCACGCGCCGTGGAAATGGCGGACGTCTTCCTCGAACGGGTAGTAGG
>CAJBIL010000568.1 GCA_903953145.1 uncultured beta proteobacterium | reverse complement strand
GGGCATGCGTGGTGGAAGTATGAGCCGGAGTTCTGGCGAAATATCCTTCCCGATATGCCCTCGCTTTAGGTTCTGGAACATTTGCCGCAGCATCCTGTTCCGATTCCTGTACCGCTCGTAGCTTGACGGTTTGCAGCAATTGAATCTCGAATCGTCCGGTCATTGGCAAGCGCTTAGTTCGGCACACAACCCGCTGTCTAGTCTGCTAAATCCCTGTTTATTCCGGTAAGATGTCAAAAGCCCTGAATGTGGCGATTTGACACGCTTGGCGTGGTCACGAGAGCAACGTCTCTGATTCCTTTTTGGCAGAGTTGGACTGGCTTTTTATGGTGAGTTCTTGCTGAGTTTAGCTCGGAAAATTTCTTTCTGCCTTGGCCGAAAAGCGACTGAGGCGAGTGCCCACACGCACGTCGTTCGAGCGTTCGTTAGGGGCGTTTGGATTGGCTTTGTCGTGCTCGCATTTTCGGGCTGTGCAATCAAGCGCAGCGGCTACGATGTTCCGGCTTTGCCGTTGCCTGCCCAGTATCGAAACTCCCCCGTTGATAATTCTTCTCCAGCAATTGCATCTGCCACCGAGTTAGCGCCAGCAACGCCTTTGTCTGATGTTTCTTCAGATGTCGGGATGATCGAGTGGTGGCGATCTTTTGGTAATGCGGAATTGGCAGGCTTGATTGACCGCGGTATTGCAAACAATCCTGACGTACGTATTGCCACTTTGAAAATTGCACAGGTCAAAGCGCGTGCGGATCAGGTTCGTGCGGATCAGGTGCCATCGGCTTCTGCCAACGTTGGTGAGTCCATTCAGGCTCCCGGCGGGCAGGTGGGTAGTGTTCCCGTAGGCCAGGAGGATAACAAGACGACTCAGAAGCTGTATCAGGCAAGCATTCGGGGTAACTGGCGTATTGATCTTTGGGGTGAGCAGAGTGCATTGGCTGAATCTGCTGGCTTGCAGGTCTGGCAGGCGGCTTTCGAGCGCGACAATGTGCAAAGGAGCATGGTGGCCAATCTGGCGTCCAGTTATGTCGAATATCTTTCGCTGAATGATCGACTGAGGATTGCCCAAGAGGCGGATTTGGTCTTAACGGGGGTTTTGTCAACCATCGAAAAGCGCGTAGAAGCTGGTGACGCAACGACGATTGATCTGGAGCAGCAAAAGGCTGCCATTTTTGCTGTTCGTGCAACGATTCCTAGCCTTGAGCAGCAGCGTGAAGACGCGATTAACAGTATTGCATTTCTGGTGGGCACTGTGCCTGGTGCATTGTCTTTATCGCGTGATGGCCTGGATTCACTACTACTACCTACGGTGATTCCGGCATTGCCCTCGTCACTCATTTTGCGTCGACCTGACGTACGGATGATCGAGGCAAAGTTGCTTGCTGCCGACGCTGATGTAGATGTAGCCCGAGCCCGTATTCTTCCCCCGCTCGATTTGTCTGCGCAGATGGGTTACAGCAGCCTTGCCATGTCGCGGCTTTTCCAGCCGATCAGCCTTTTCTGGAACGCAATTGCCAATCTGTCCGTCAGTATTTTTGATAGCGGCAAACTGGAAAGTCAGAAAAAGCAAACGCAGGCGATCCAGGAAGAAATGGTCGAGACGTATGCACGGACAATTTATCAGGCGGTGCGTGAGGTGGAGAGCGCGCTGGCAACGATCAGGTTGACCGCAAAACGCTTTGAGGCGCAGCAAGAGGCTACCGCAGCGGCGCAACGTGCCTGGGATAGCAGTAACGAGGTTTATGCAGTCGGCGGACTGGATCATCTCTCCTTGCTTGATTCCGGGCGTACTTACCTGCGTTATCTGGATGAATACCAGCGTATAAAGATGGATCGTCACCGCGGATATATCAGTTTGTTTCAGGCCTTGGGTGGTGGTGCAGATTTTGGTGAGGCGATACCGGGTAAGGGTGTTCGCCCGACGCCAGTTCGCAGCAAGTTTGGCGGTGCAGTAACAACGACCTTGGTGCGGAAACCGGTTGCAGTTGAGGGCGTCGAATGGGCTGCCGGTCAGGTCGTTAATGATGGTGCCGCTTGGCAGGTAGAGAGTTTCTGGCAGGTGGAACTGCCCGGCTTATATCATCGGGTCACGATTGGCCCTACCTGGCGTGATTTACGCGCACGATACCCTAAGCTGATGGAGGGGCGCATTGTTCGTCCGCGGCTGAGTGGCCGGATTGAAGACAGTGTTGATGGGCAGGCTTCGTGGTATCGCTTGTACGTCGCCAAGTTTCCAACACCGGCGGCTGCCGAGGCACTTTGCGCGGCGATGAAATCAAGCTATCAGCGTTGCCGGGTTGTTTCTTCAACGTCGGACGATACGGTGATAGCCGCTGTTAGCCTGCCAAAAGAAGACAACGCTGTCGCTGTCGTGAAGTCGCCCAAAACGGTTTCCGCACCCCTGGAAGAGGCTGATGCTTTACGGTCAAAAGTGACGCCTGTCTTGGCGGCGAAAAATACTTTGGCTGAGCCGTCAGATGTAGCAGCGAAGGTAACGTCGGCTAAAGAGAAGCTGGCTTACACCGTGCAGTTAGGTGCGTTCTCTAATCTTGAGAACGCAGCTATTTCAAACGCATTCTGGCGTTTCAGAGACTACGACGCTTACGTTTCAGAATTCAAGGATGGCGAAGGGCGTAACTGGTACGCCGTGCGGACAGGTTCGTTCTCCCAGCGCCGCGAGGCCTCCCTTGCGGCAGCGTCGATCCGGCGCAAGGAAAGCGCACCTGCGGTCATGGTGCCGGTGATGCTGGATAGCGCAGGTAAACCATCTGCGGTTGCGCTGGGTAATCTTAAATTGCCGAGTGCCACGCCTCTGGCGCCGGTTGTTCCCGAGCCGCCTGAGGCACCTATCGCCGTTCTTCCTGATGAGGACGTGTCAGCATCTTCGGTTTCTTTTTCTGATGGTAAGGAAATAAAAGAGGTTGAGAAAGAGGTTGAGACAGGCGTTCAAACGGCGAAGGGAAATGAGGCGCCCTTTGCCTATTCCGTTCAGTTAGGTGCGTTTTCTGCCATGGAAAATGCGGCTGTCTCCTTTTCATTCTGGCAGGGACGGGGCTATGAGGTTTTTGTTGCGGAGATACGGGATGTCAATGATCGGGTCTGGTACGCGGTTCGTACGGGTGTTTACCCGCAACGTAACGATGCTTCAGTCTCCGCATTATTCTTTGGGCGCGGTGAGGATGCGCCTGCGGTCGTTGTTAAAACCTTGGTTGATCAATCCGGTGCACCAAAAACGATCGATATCGGCAAATTCTTGCAGGCTGTTGCGACGACAGAAGCGCTTCCAATCGAGAATGCAGCATTAGAAAAAACGTCAGTAAAGCGTGAAGCACCGGCTGAAAAAACATTCCCCCCCAAGACCGTTTTCAAGGGCAAGAAGGCTTACGCTGTTCAGTTAGGGGCATTCTCAAGTCTGGACAATGCAGCAAAATCGCTGGCTGATTGGCAGGGGCGTGGTTACGAGGCTTACGTTTGTGAGATTCAGGATGCCGAAAAACGTGTCCGCTATGCGGTTCGCGCTGGTGTATTTTCACAGCGTCGTGAAGCTTTGTCGCTGGTGCGTTCATTTGGTCGAAGCGAAGATGTGCGGGCCATTCTGGTTCCGGCGGTTCTTGACAGTTCAGGCCGGCTGGCCGTCATTGATGTGCTTGCCCTTGATCAAACGCCGGGTGGTGAAAATTGAACCTGGCGTGTCAGCCAATCGAGCGTTTAACGGCTTACAATGCGACGTTTTTCCATGTCGGTTGTGCTGTTGCTGCCGGCGTCATGTGGACTTTTGATCGTCTTCCTACTTTGAATAAGCCATAACCATGGGTGATAAGTTTCCCCATACCGCCGTTCAGTGCCTGACTGCGGTTGCCCAGCATCATGGTTTGCAGATCAGCCCGGAGCGGTTGATTCACGAATACGCGCTGGCGGACGAAGAGCCGACAGCGGTATTGTTGTTGCGCATGGCCACCGAAATCGGGCTGAAGGCCAAGGACGATAAGCTATCCTGGGACGGACTATTCGCCCTCGAAGGCGTTTTTCCGATTCTTGCCCGTCTCACTGATGGTACCTGCGTCATTGTCGCCGGTGTGCGTAATGATGATGGCGGTCATGTGGCAGTGCTTGACCCGTTGGCCGACATGGCAACGGTGGCGCTGATTGATCGGGAGAATTTCTGCCGGCGGTGGGAAGGCGATGTATTCTTCCTGAAGCGTAGCCACGCGCTATCTGATCCGAACCAGCCTTTCAGTCTGCGTTGGTTTTTGCCTGAAATATGGAAGCAGAAAGCGGCTTTCCGAGATATTGTCATTGCAGCGACGGCGCTCACGCTGCTGGCGCTGGCATCGCCAATTTTCTTTCAGCTGGTGATCGATAAGGTACTGGTGCACCAAAGCGTTTCTACACTCTGGGTATTAACGGTCGGTATCGTCATTGCGCTAACGTTCGAGTCGTTATTTGTTTATCTGCGGCAGATTTTGCTACTTGCGGCAACCAACAAAATCGACATGCAGATTACCCGACGGGCGTTCGGACATCTCCTTTCCTTGCCTATTGATTATTTTGAAACCACTTCGGCGGGTGTGGTGACGCGCAATATGCTGCAACTGGAGAGCATCCGTAACTTCCTTACCGGACGACTTTTTTTTACCGCACTGGATACCGCCACGCTGGTGCTCTACTTGCCCATTCTGTTTTTCTACTCGTTCAAACTTGCCTTGATCGTGCTGGTTTTTTCCCTGGTAATTGCGGGAATTATTTTTGCCTTGTTGCCGACTTACAGACGCCAGCTTGATGCTGTGAATGCGGCTGAAGGGAAAAGGCAGGCGCTACTGGTAGAAACGATTCATGGTATGCGCACTGTCAAGGCGCTGGCGATTGAGCCGATGCAACGGCGCACCTGGGATCAGCTATCGGCGGAGTCAATTACCCGGCATTTCCGTGTTGGTACAACCTCGATTACCGGTGTCGCTTTCACTGATTTCATCGGTAAATTGATGCCGGTCACCATTATTGTTGTCGGTGCTCAGGGCGTTTTTGATCAGACGATGACTGTCGGTGTGCTGATCGCGTTTCAGATGCTCTCCGGGCGGGTTTCCGGCCCGTTGATGCAGATTGTTGGACTGATCAACGAGTACCAGCAAACGCGTGTTTCAGTTGATTTGCTTGGGCAGATCATGAACCGGCCACCGGAGGGCCGGGGCGGCGGTGGTTTGCGGCCGACGCTGAAGGGTGAGATCAGTTTTGACGATGTCACGTTTCGCTATCCCGGTGCGAGCGCAACTGCGTTGGACCGGGCTAAGTTCACTATTCCCGAAGGGGCTGTTGTCGGTATTGTGGGGCGAAGTGGTTCCGGGAAAACGACGCTTACCAAATTGATCCAGGGACTCTATCCCGTGCAGGAGGGGATTGTCCGGTTTGATGGATTCGATGCCAGAGAGATTGATCTTGCGCATCTTCGTCGTCAGATTGGCGTCGTGCTTCAGGAAAACTTTCTGTTTCGCGGCACCGTTCGGGAAAACCTTGTAATCGCCAGGCCGGATGCCTCGTTCGAAGAAATTGTTCTGGCGGCTCAAGCGGCTGGCGCTGATGAATTTATTGAGCGCCTCGCACAAGGCTACGATACCTTGCTTGAGGAAAATGCATCGAATCTGAGCGGTGGTCAAAAGCAGCGGCTTTCGATTGCCCGTTCGCTGTTATCCAAGCCGCGCATTCTGGTGCTTGACGAAGCTGCCAGTGCGCTTGATCCTGAGAGTGAAGCCATTTTTATCCGTAACCTTTCGCAGATCGCTATTGGGCGAACGGTCATCATGATCTCGCACCGCCTGTCCACTCTGGTCAATGCAGATGCAATTCTGGTCATGGAGCGTGGTCGGCTTGCCGATTGTGGCCGGCATGATGAACTCCTTTCGCGTTGCCAAACCTACCAGCAATTATGGAACCAGCAGACAAGCCACCTGTAAGCCTGCTGGCGAAAGCCCGGCGGGCAATATTCGGTCGACCGAAAGCGGCGAAGAAGCTCGCTGCGGGTACGCCTGCATTTGAGTTTTTGCCGGATGCTGACGAAATCGAGCTGCGCCCGTTACCGAGGCAAGCGCGCATCACCTTGCATGTGGTGGCCCTTGCGCTGACTGCTTTTTTACTGTGGGCGACATTTTCCGAGATTGATCTGGTGGTCGTGGCGCATGGCCGTCTGGTCACGCCACTACCTAACATCGTCGTACAACCGCTCGATACGTCGATTATCCAGACGATCAATGTTCGCAGCGGGCAGATCGTAAAAAAGGGGGAGCGATTGGCAACGCTCGATCCTACTTTTACCGAAGCCGATGAGTCCCAGTTAAGAACGCGCCTTTTCAGTCTCGATAATCAGGCGCAGCGCATGGAAGCTGAGCTTTCCGGTCTTAAGGCTTCAGACCCGGTCGGTGTCGATGCGGACAGTCGTTTGCAGACCCGCTTGTCAGTTGAGCGGCACGCCAGCTACAACGCGCAGGTGAGTCGACTTGAGGAGTCAGTCGCGAGGTTGCGCGCGACACTTGAGACCAACCGGCGAGATCAGAGTGGCCTTGCATCCAGAATCAAGATCCTGCGTGAAATGCAGGCCATGCAGGAAGATCTGGTGACCAAAAAGTATGCTGTGCGTGGCCGCCTGCTTGAAGCCCAGGAGCGCCTACTGGAGGCGGAGCGTTCGCTGGATCTTGCAAAAAGTCGTCAGTCCGAACTAACTCGCGAGCTTTCTGCATTTGAAGCCGAAAAAACGTCATTTGAAACCGGCTGGCGGCAGAAATTGATGGAAGAGTTACTCACTGTTTCGCGCGAGCGGGACAGCGTTAACGAACAGTTACAAAAGGCGGACAGGCGTAACAGGCTGGTCGTGCTTTCATCGCCGACCGATGCGGTTGTTCTTGAAATTGCCAAACTGTCTCAGGGCTCGGTTGTGCAGGCGGCGGAGAAGCTATTTACGCTGGTTCCGCTCGGCGCCGAGCTTGAAGCGGAAGTGCAGATTGATTCAATGGATGTTGGCTACGTCAAGCTCGGTGATGTAACGCACATCAAGCTTGATGCCTATCCATTTCAGCAGCACGGCATGATTGAGGCGAAGCTGCGGACGATCAGCGAAGATGCCTTCCGGCGCGATGCTAGTAACGGTGCCGGGCTGGATGCTTTTTATCTGAGCCGGATCAGCCTGGCGAGCCCGCGACTGAAAAAAATGCCTGAACACGCCAAACTCCTGCCAGGGATGACTTTGTCGGCGGAAATTCTGGTCGGCAAGCGCTCGGTCATCTCCTATTTGCTATGGCCACTTACCAAAGCGGTCAGTGAGTCCATTCGCGAGCCGTAATTGACTGTGGAGCAGGCGTTCGGATCTGTAAAAGGAACCACGGTTGCCAGCCTTGCTGACAAGATCGGGCCGGCTTTCAAGAAAACCCTGAAAGCTGCCGAACAAGGCCAGGCGTCTGCCCAGTACAGCCTTGGCCTGATGTATGCCAATGGCGCTGGCGTCAAGCAGGATTTCCAGCAAGC
>CAJBIL010000567.1 GCA_903953145.1 uncultured beta proteobacterium | reverse complement strand
ACTTCGGCCAGCACTTCATCACCCGCACTATGGCCAAAAGTATCGTTAACCGGCTTGAACCCGTCGAGGTCAATAAATAACACCGCAAGATGCCCGGCGTTTCGCGATTTATTCACCAGTGCCCGCTCGAAACGATCCCGAAATAACTGGCGGTTGGGCAAACCGGTCAAATGATCAAAGTTTGCCTGGCGCCAGACTTCAAGCTGCTTTTTCTGCCGCTCGGTAATATCCGAGAAGCTGGCGACTGCACCAGAGAGTTCGCCTTCTGCAATGATCGGATCAAGGCGTAATTCGATTGGGAAAGAGTTGCCGTCTGCACCCTTGAACACAAAGTTTTCTTCATGCACCGTATCGCCATGCAGACAGCGCTTCAGGCGCAGGCTAAGCTCAGGGTTGCCTGACTCAAAAAAGGTCAGGATATCCTGCCCGATCAGTGAATCACTGTCTTCAATTTCCAGCAGCCGCAGAGCCGTTGGATTACAAAAAACACAGCGTCCCTGAGCGTCCACGCCGAAGATACCATTGCTTGAAGCGCTGACCAGATGCCGCAGTTGTGACTCGGCATAGCGGCGATCAACAGCCTCTCGTCGCAATTCGGCAGTACGCTGCTCAACAAGATGCTCTTGCGCTTCTTTTGCCGCCTCAAGTGCTTCAGTATGGCTACGTAAACGCATCATCAGGTAAATACTCAGGGCCGACAAAAGCAATACAGCCAGCGCGTGCCCGACAATGACATCGCGTCGATGCGGGGCGATAGACTCCTCGATGGGCAGCGCGGAAAAACTGACACTGATACCACCACGAATCTGACCAACCACGTAACCCTGCTTGGCATGGCACTGAAGGCAAGCCTGCTGTGCTACCAATGGCGCCATAAAACGTACCTGTTGCGTCGAATCTGTCAAAATTTCTGATCGCTCGCGTACGCCATTCTCGAATGAGGACAGCGCCTCCGTCTCCCAAGGGTCTGCCTTGTTGACCGGGTTGATCGGTTTCAGGCTGGTGATATGGACACGAATGCCGGTTTGCTCAAGGATGGTATCCGCCACCTGGCGCGTCATATAAGCCGGGTTGACCATGGTTAGGCGTTTGCCTGAGATAGTCACCGGATCACGCTCCGGTACTTCAAGGTAGGGATTGGGCGGTGACAAATCAGATTGCAGCACGTAGATACCGCCGTGCCGCGCATTCCACAAGCGCATCGCTTGTATCACGCGGAAGATGTCACGCCCCTGCGTTGTCGCTATTTCAAATTGCTGACGTTGCAAAGCCCGCCAATTTGAATGAAAAGAGAAGCCCACGACCAGCGACCAGAAAATGATCGGGATCAGCCAGAAGTACTTGCTCTTATTCAATAAAGGCATATGCGCGTCATGTGCGGAGCAAAACGGAAATCACCGAAGGCAAATTAATCGTACTCTAGTTCTGTAAATTAGCCCAATACCAAGTCATTTCGTCAATTCTTTGAGCTTTCTTTGAATTTTCCCAGACTGCCGGAAAAAACTTGAAATCTCCGCATGTGGGTTTTGCCCGATCAATGCTTACCAATTATTTCAGGGAAAAATCAACCCGGCTACCCTTGGCTTTTTCGTTCCCGCCTGGCTTGCTTGTGCTATCACCCAAGCGTACAGGCAACACAAAAACACGCTCTGTCGGAACCTCATGACTTACCAGCCATTCCCGAACCGCGTTTGCGCGTCGATCACCCAGTGCGCGAAGATCTTCCTCGTCGACGGGTGAATTAGTCAAAATCAGTTTCTCCATTTCATCTACAGGAAGCGCTTTTACCATGCCGACCAAATTACGCGGTTTTGGGAATTTCTCGGCACGATAGACGCGCTCAAGCAGTTCTGGATACTCCTTCACACTTACTTCGACCTCGTCCGCCGAACCACTTTCCTGCGCCTTCTTTGTCAGGTCCTCACGTTTCAACGCCCTGACTTTACGGTTAATACGCGCACTTTTCAGCCCATCAGGATCACGCTCTACGTCGACACGACCTTCAATTTCGAGTTTAAGTGTAGGTCGGTCGATCAACGCTTTCGACAGATTCTCGAGCCGCGTTAGCGCAGCGGGTGTAAGCATCGCCCGGCCGTACTCGAACTCGATATTCGACAACTCTTCCCCGCCACCAAACAACGATCCAAGCAACGCAAAGGGTGATGTGACTGCCTTCACGAACAAATTAACAATCACCTTGACCACTAATCCACCTACGCTGAATTGTGGATCGTCAAGCGAACCGGAAATTGGCAAATTTAGGTCAATTTCACCGTTTCTGTTTTTAAGCAACGAAACCGCCAGCGTTACGGGTAACTTGGTTGCGGAAGGGCTCTCAACTGCATCACCGAACGTAAGCTGATCAAGAAAAATCCGATTTTCTGCTTCCAGCTGATTATTTTCAATTTTGTACTTTACGAATAACGACAATTTACCTTTCTCAATTGAGTAACCTGCGTATTTGGCGGCATAAGCTGACAGTGAGGTCAATTCAATGCCTTTGATGTCAGCCTGCAAGTCCAGATAGGGTTTGCTCGACAACGGATTGATTTTTGCCACGATGCCAAGCGGCGCAACGTTATCGTAGCTGCCACGCAATTCAAGATCTGCCGTCGTACCTGGCACAGAAGATAGCCCGCTGATACGCCCACCGATTTGTTTTAACCGCGCTGAATAGTTGGGTTTCACGAAGTTGTCGGAGAAGTTGATGGTGCCTGCCTGCAAGGTGACCTTGCCAATTTTGACCGGTAGTTTCGGCTTGGCGTCGACAACCAATGGCACGATCGCTTTACCATCGTTCGACTCGACAGCGGGTGTTGTATTAGCGGGTGGTTCGACCAGCACAGGAGATAGCGCTGATTCGCCAGCCGTAGCCGATGCATCGTTCTTGCGCACGATTTGCATTAGATTCAGTTTGCCCTCGGGGCTGACGATGACACGAGCAAAAAAGTCGCTCAATGCAACTTCGCCTATCGAGACTGAATCAGGATTAAGGCGCAGATCGATGCCACCAAAGTAGAGTGATTTCCAGTGCAGGAAATCGGCTGAGTTGATTTTATCAACTGCATTAAAGTCGCCGATTGTCGCTTTCCCGGAAAACCCACCAGCTAGATTGCCCAAGGCGCCATCGGCTTCGGCAACACTCTGCTTAAACTGCAAGGCCCCATCAACAGTGACTTGGCCACGAGTAATCGCGATATTCAACTTCTCAGTAAAGTAGGGTTGTAAGGGCAGCAATTCAACCGATTTGAGATTCAGCTTAAGATCAGCGTCTAGCGGCGATAATTTAACGTCGCCGCCAATTTCAACCGAACCCTTGCCATTAAGCTTGAATTGGCTGGCCAGTTTGATCGTTTGTCCTGGTTCAAGCGTCAGGTTAGTAACTGTAAAACCCAGCCCTTCGATGACATTGACGGCGGCAGGTGAGATGGTTTTATCTTCAAAATGCAGGCCGATATCGTCTCCGTGATACTTGGTTACGCGCATTTTCCATGGTGTTTTCTCCTCCTTTTTTGCTACTTTCTGCGCCGATTCTACGGCTTGCATCAAAGGGGGTTTCAGCCACTCGATTCCTCCATCAACCGCACGACGCGCCATCATGCGCACGCCTTGTAAGGAAATGTCGCCGAATACGACTTCGCGTTTTGCCAGATCAAGCTGGCCGCCTTTAATTGAAAAAGCATCAACCTTTAGCCATTCTTCCGCTTTGACACGCCAAGCCAATTCAAACTCGGCAGGAACGGTTGATTTGCTGTCAAGTTTTCCAAGATTCAGTTCAATATTGTCGATGCTGGCTCGCAGAGGCTTACCGCGTGATTCATCAAGCCAGTAAATTGCGCCACCGTTTAGCTTTGCCTCGATAACGGACCAATCTAGCGCAGTAGCAGGTTCATTTTTTCCGCCGGGCAGTGCTGGCTTGTCGGCAACTTGTGTTGGGGTTGTTTTTGGCAGTAACTCAAGCCAGTTAAATATGCCCTGCTTTCCAACGCGGGCATGAATTTCTGGCGAGTTGATTGCAACCCGTTCAACGATGACTTTCCGGTTCAGCAAATCAGAGGCGCCGAGCACCAGATCCAGTTGCTTGATTGACACCAGTGGCGCGTCGGAGGTCTCTTTGACAACCAGCGATTTCAGTGCAGCAGTGCCTGATACATTGAGCGTAGACGGTTTTTCTTTTTCCTGACGAAACACAATTTTAAGGTCACTATCGAGCGCGCCAGAAAGCACTTTGATGGGTAACGGAAATGGCGAGTAATCAAGATATTTGGCTAGTTGCACGTTATCGAGATTGAGCAAAAATTCACTTTCCTGCGTATCAGCGAAAGGCTTGCTCTTACCTTTAAGCGCCAGTAAAGCACCATTGATTGTTGCTGAAAAAGCAGGCTCAACTAAGGCGTCAGTCGCGTAGGCGAGACTTGAAAAGAACGGCAAGTTCAGGGTGATGTCGTTAATCAGGTGTTTTTCATCAACCGGGCGGTCATCAAACTCAATCGAACCACCAGAAACCTGAATGTTGTTGAGCGAAAAAGAAGGTGTCGGTGTTTGTGGATCAGATGCCGGCCTGGCCAGCATTTCGTCGATCAAGTCAGAGAAGTTGTAGCGTTTGTCAGCCAGTCGAACAATCTTGAACCGGGGGCCCGTTAGACGAATCTCGCTGATTACCGGCCCTCCACGCAGCAGCGAACTTGACTCCAGGTTTACGAACAGGCTTTCAAAGCCTGCAACCGTGTCACCACCACCTTTCTCCTGAATCGCAACACCATCAATCTGTAAGGTTAGCTTGTAGGGATTGATGCTGACACTTTGAACCGACACTGGTCGATGCAATGCCTCACCCAATTTTTCAAGCAAAATCGACTTAACGATTGGCGGTAGCACAAAAAAACCAAGAAGACCGATAGCGCAGAAAGCAACCAGAAAGCGCAATCCGTATTTTTTGGCTTTTGGCGAATGCAGGGCGGTTGTTATTGCAGTTTTATCAATCATGGCGTTGGGCATCAAGCAGATGAACGGAGTTCCTGAATTTATCACGAACCTGCCCTAGCCGGATTTGCGAAGGACGAGGCGGCAGGCTTTTAGTGAGTAATCAGGCTAAAATGCATTGATATAATTTTTAGCTTGAACCAATACAGATGAAGACGCTCGTCATCGAAGACAGCAGCAGCAGCCTAAAAATACTCTGTCACTATGTTGAAAAACTGGGTAACACGCCGATTCCTGCGCCCAGCGGGGCAATTGGTGTCGACCTGTTCCTGAGCGAGCGTCCAGATCTGGTTTTGCTCGACATTGTTCTTCCTGACTTTGATGGCTTTGAGGTTGCACGCCGTATTCGTCAGTTGGAGCGCCCGGGCGACTGGACACCGATTATTTTCCTGACCTCTTTAAGCAAGGATGAAGACCTCGAAAAAGGGATTGCGGCGGGTGGCGATGATTATTTATTGAAGCCAGTGAGCGATGTGGTGCTCGGCGCCAAGATTCGCGCCATGCAACGCATTATTCAGATGCGTCAGTCGCTCCTTGTACTCACTCGTAAGCTTGATGCTGCCAACCAAGAGCTTAAACGTCTTGCTGCACTGGATGGGCTCACCGGTATCCCTAATCGCCGTCACTTTGATGAGGTGCTGGCACGCGAGTGGCGGCGGGCGATGCGCCAAGGTACCGAGTTGTCTGTCCTGATGTGTGACATTGATTTCTTTAAGCAATACAACGATGCTTATGGACATCTGCAGGGTGATGAGGCTTTGCGCCTAGTTGCCAAGGCATTGACTGAGGCAATGGATCGTGGCGGCGACCTGATTGCACGCTACGGTGGCGAGGAGTTTGCTGCGGTATTGCCTGAGACTTCGCCCGGCGGCGCACTGTTTGTTGCAGAACGCATGAAGCAGGCTGTGGAACTACTCAATCTGGTTCATTGCGACTCACCTTTTGGCCGTATCACGACCAGCTTTGGCATTGCCTCAACGGTTCCGATGGCTGAAAACAACCCTTTGTCTCTTGTTAACGAGGCCGACCGGGCACTTTATGAAGCAAAGCACGATGGTAGAAATCGCGTCTGTCGTCTGACTCCCAAAAATATCAAAGCCATTGAACCTTAGAACACGATAATCATGGCAAAAAACAGGCCTGTAAAAATACTCATCGTCGATGACAATGATTTGATGCGTACCTTGTTACGCGGGATTTTGCGCAACGAGGAATATCATATTATCGGTGAGGCAAGAAATGGTGCAGTTGCGCTAGAGTTCGTCGAACGTGACAAACCTGATCTCATCTGTATGGATGTCATGATGCCGGAAATGGATGGCCTTGAAGCGCTGCAAAGCATCAAGTCAACGAATCCTGAAATCATCGTGATTATGATCACCGGCAATCCGAGCAAGGAAAACGTGCAGGAGTCAATCAAGGGCGGCGCCAATGGCTTCATCATCAAGCCGTTTAATGCGGCAAAGGTACTTGATACGCTCAAGAAAGCACTCTTGGCACCAAAGCCTGCTTCATCGCCAACTGGCAAAGCGATTCCTGTAGCGGCGCAAGAGCAAGCGGTAAATAGTGAGGAAGGAACAGCGCCACTCGTCGGGAACACGACGGAAGTAGCCGATAAAACAGCTGATTCCGAAACAACCAAGGCTGATGATGTTTCTGCTCAGTAGATGTTCTTCCATTCGCGTAGTGCTGTAAAAGTCTCGAGCGCATCGCTAATTTTCGGCACTCTGTCTGGCTCACGGTTTTGTACTGAGAAAACAACGGAAGCTTCGCTACTGCGCAAAAATGGATTGGTGGCTTTTTCCAGCGCAATGGTCGATGGCACGGTTGGCAACCCTTGGGCTCGCGCTATTGCAACCGCCTCAATTCGCTCCTGTAGATTCAGGTTGCCAGGTTCGACAGCCTGCGCGAAACGCAAGTTGGCCTGAGTATATTCGTGCGCGCAATAAACAGCAGTTTCATCGGGCAAAGCTGCCAGTCGTTCTAGGGAATCAAGCATTTGGGCAGGCGTTCCCTCAAAAAGTCGACCACAACCGCCACCGAATAGCGTATCGCCACAAAATAGGGATCCCGCACTATAGTAAGCAAGGTGCCCAAGCGTATGTCCGGGAACTGGAATCACTTGGAATGCAGCGTCCAGTGCATCTATATGGATCGATTCACCGCCGATCAATGCCGTCGTAAGGCCTGTGATAGACTCCGCTGCCGGCCCGAATACTGGGCATAAACAATGCGCCAGCAATGCCGGAATACCACCCTGATGATCGGCATGGTGATGCGTTATAAGGATGGCGGCGAGCGACAAGCCTTCCCGCTTGAGTAACTCGATGACAGGCTGTGCATCGCCAGGGTCAACAACCACCGCTGCCGCGCCACGACGCAACAACCAGATATAGTTGTCATTGAAAGCCGGAATCCGGATTACGTTAAACATCGCATCATTGTGGGAGAACGGCGGAAAATGTCAATTCCCGGGCTCGATACCTGGCTGCAAACACCGCAAGGACGCTACGTTGTGGCATGGGAGCAAGCCAAAATCGATGCGATGGTAGCCGATGTTTTCGGCTACAACGCACTGCAACTCGGATTGCCGCAGATTCAGCTACTCGGCCAGAATCGCATTCCTTTGCGTCAAATCGCCGGGGAGTCAGATACTGTTGATGTGCGCTGTGATCTCCGCCAACTTCCTTTTTCCCCACACAGCATTGACTTGATTGTAATGCCCCATATTCTCGAGTTTAATGATGATCCACACCAGGTGCTGCGCGAGGTTGAGCGCGTTTTAATTCCGCAAGGACAACTGGTTATTGTGGGCTTTAATCCACATTCGCTCTGGGGATTACGCCGTCGAATGACGCCCATAAGCAGTTTTCCATGGAACGGCAACTACATCTCGATTCAGCGTCTCAAAGACTGGTTACAACTGCTTGGTTTTGACGTAGATCGTGGCAATTTTGGCTGTTACGCACCACCCTTTGAGCAGGAAAATTGGCTTGATCATTTTAAGTTCATGGAACCTGCGGGTGACCGTTGGTGGGGGTTTGCCGGTGGTGTTTATTTAATTCGTGCAGTCAAACGGGTACATGGTATGCGCCTGATAATGCCTGGCTGGAAAAAGCAACAATTGCCACATAAGGCTCTCACCGCAATTGCACAAAAGGAAAGTTCGAATCGTGAGCAATGAAGATAGTGTAGATATTTACGCTGACGGCGGTTGTCGTGGTAACCCGGGGCCCGGAGGGTGGGGGGTTCTGATGCAAGCAGGAGAGCATTCGAAGGAACTCTGGGGTGGCGAACCTGATACTACCAATAACCGCATGGAACTCACTGCGGTCATCCGGGCTCTTGAAGCACTGAAGCGGCCGATGATCGCGCGCGTTCATACCGACTCGCAGTACGTGCAAAAAGGTATCAGTGAATGGATTAACAACTGGAAGCGCAACGGTTGGCGAACTGCAGACAAAAAACCTGTTAAGAATGCTGACCTCTGGCAAATACTCGACAGTTTGGCCAAACAGCATCAGACCAGTTGGATCTGGGTAAAAGGGCACGCTGGCCATGTAGGTAACGAGCACGCTGATCGTCTTGCCAATCGAGGGATTGACGAATTGCTTGCAGGCCGAACAAAGTAAGGGTTTGATCCCTCACCAATCAACATAACGAGCAATACCCAATATGCGCCAAATTTTTCTCGATACCGAAACGACGGGCCTTGAATACAAACTCGGGCATCGCATTATCGAAATTGCCTGTGTCGAGATGAGCAATCGACGACTGACCAATCATCACTTTCACCGCTATCTAAACCCTGAGCGTGAAATTGATGCGGGAGCGCAAAAAGTCCACGGTATCAGCCGGGAGTTTTTGCAGGATAAGCCACACTTTGCCGACGTAGCTGCAGAATTCCTCGATTTTGTGCGAGGGGCCGAGTTGATTATTCACAACGCAGCATTCGACATCGGTTTTCTAAATGCTGAATTAGGGCTGCTCGACATGGCACCGGTCACTACTGTTTGCCACGGTGTTTGCGACACTTTACGCATGGCCAAAGAGTTACACCCGGGCAAGAAAAATAACCTGAATGCATTATGTGACCGTTACGGTGTCGATAATTCGCGGCGCACCTTACACGGCGCATTGCTTGATGCTGAAATACTCGCCGAAGTTTATGTCGCGATGACACGAGGCCAGGAAAGCCTGATCATCGATCTTGGTAACGATGGCGGAATGCAAATTAACATCGAAGAACACCCCGCAGTAAACCAAAGCACTAAACAACGTGTGCTTCGTGCCAGCGAGGCAGAGCTTGCTGCTCACGCGCTGCTGCTTAGTTCAATCGAAAAAGAAACCAAAGGAAAATGCCTTTGGTTTCCGCGAACAGCAACTAATTGATTATTTTTACTGAATTTAAAGAGTCAGCAACTTTCTTTACTAACGTTTCAACCCCGACACCCGAGCAATACGTCTCCAGCATGCTGGTGTTTCCAACCTTGCCAAGCTGAGCGGCGTGGCACAAAAAATTTCTCGCGCACGATCCCGTTGTTGCTGCTCGATCTGAGCAATCCCCATCATTTGGTCAAACCAGTGCTGAATTCGTTCCATCTCGACAATCTCCTGCGTGCGTTGACTGAGGCGGGCTTCCTGCGTGTTACCACGCTTAATCTGCAAAGCTCACGAAAGTCATAATACGCATATACTGTATTTTTGTACAGTATATATTTTGCTCTTAGCAGTTACTGTCTACATGATTGCAGAACTCAGGAATGGCGCGAGTCAGAATTCGTCTAAATAGCTT
>CAJBIL010000566.1 GCA_903953145.1 uncultured beta proteobacterium | reverse complement strand
CCCTGCGCCGCAGTATGGCCGAATGCGCGGCCTATGTGGTCTGGGTCAATGGCACGCCCTTGCCGGCACAGCGCAAGGACGTAGATCCGCCGCTCAAGCGGTTTTTCCTCTGTGGCTGGGCCGGCGATCTGTCGGCAGTTGAGGCGCGTGCGGCGGGCAATGTGCTGACGCGTTATCTGACGTCGCTACCGCCCAATGACTTGACGCCGGCGGTTTATCGCAAGCGGGTCAAGCGGATGGCGCGTGACGAAGGTTGGGAAATCGAAGAGTTTGATCTGGCGCGACTACAGAAAATGGGCGCTGGCGCTTTCCTTGCGGTAGCGCAGGGCAGCGGTGAGCAGGACGCCGCCATTGTCCGCGTGTCTTACACGCCCAAACGAGCGCGTGGCACGGTGGCGCTGGTTGGCAAGGGTATTTGCTTCGATACCGGCGGGCACAACCTCAAGTCGGCAAAGTCGATGGCTGGCATGCACGAAGACATGAATGGGTCAGCGGTCGCGCTAGGTCTTTTGCTTGCGGCGTCGCGTCAGAAGTTGCCGCTGCGTCTTGATGTCTGGCTGGCAGTGGCGCAAAACCATCTGAGCCCGCAGGCCTACAAGCAGGGCGACATTGTTCGCGCGCTTAAAGGAACAACGATTGAGGTGGTGCATACCGATGCTGAAGGGCGCATGGTGCTGGCCGATACGTTGAGCCTGGCGTCTAAAGGGGTCGTTGAAAAGCCTGACCTGATCATCGATTTTGCCACGTTAACCTATGACATGATTGTTGCACTGGGGACGCGTTACTGCGGCATTTTTGCCAGCGATGCGACACTTGCGCATGACGCCGTAGCGGCAGGGGTCAGCAGTGGTGAGCGTATCTGCGCTTTTCCTTTTGACGCCGATTACGAAACCGACCTTGAAAGCAAAGTCGCCGACATCAAACAGTGCTCTCTGGAAGGCGAGGCTGATCACATCCTCGCCGCGTGTTTTCTCAAGCGCTTTGTCGGTGATCGGCCGTGGCTGCACGTTGATCTGTCAGCGGCCAGCAATGAGGACGGTCTGGGCGCAGTCGCCAGCGAGCAGACCGGATTTGGCGTTGGCTGGGGGCTCGAACTGCTAAAACGCCGATTGACGGTTGGTGCCGGCTGATCAACGGTTGAGCCAGGCAGCTTGCGACCTTAGCCCTGCGTTCTATACTGCAACATCCACTTCTTTTTGCCGACTGCCAGCCCCATGATTCTCAATCTGTTCTCGTCGCGCCCTGATCATCCCCTGGCCAATCCCAAGGAGTTGAAACGCGCCATTGCCGAACTTCCCCTGGATAATGCAGCCAAGGCGATCGACGGTATCTCCGGCTGGTTCGAGTCCCTGCATCATGCCGACGATTTTCGGGTGGATCACTATTTTGACGTTGTGCAGCAGCTTGATGATGCGGCGCAGCCACATTTGCGGCGTTTGTCGCGTGACTATCTGCATTCGCCGCGCCTGACGAAAGTTGAGGAGCGCCGGCTTTGGTCGATCAATTATGGCTACCTGAACTCAGTCGCCGAGCTCTACACGCATTGCCTTGATCGTGTCAGGCAGAACCCGAAGGATAAAGGGAGTGAGGCGCTCAAGCCCTTGTTGCCGATGATTTCCGCGCGTTTAATCGCGGCACGCGCCACGCAGCTGAAATGGGTTGACTATCGATACGGCCCGATTGGCAGCGAATTGTGGCGTGACATCGGCGACGTTTATCTGGCTGCCGAATCTGCGGGCCATGCACAAAAATCGTTGCAGCTTTATCCCAACAATCCCGGGCTGACCAGTGTTTCCCAGCAGTATTTGCAAGCACTGGTTTTTCATTCGTCATCGATGGATAGTTTGATGCCGCTTGAAATCGAGCTGGCTGATCGACTGATTGCCCACTTTTTGCCAGGATTCGTGTTCTCGGCAGAATGCTTGCCTATTAGCGTTTATTGGGTCGATGCCGCGAGTGGCTTGCCGCCGGTACGTATGGCGCGTCACCCCGATGAAGTAACGACAAACTTACGTTTCTTTTCCCCCGGTAGCGCGCCACAGGCGCTTAATGATTTGATCCGGGTGGTTGAGCGTGGCGAAGTGCCGGAAAATCTCAACCTCGGCGGGCAGTATCAGCCCAAGGTACTGCTACCGGTACTCAAGCACCTCGCGATGTACTGGGCGGCACAGCCACCGCTGCGCGAGCATCAGCGTCACGCGGTAAAAACGCGGATTGCCGTACTGCACGGCTTTGATGACAGCTTCACGGTATTTGCCGGCGAGGTGGCGCGTGTGGGTAAAGAGCGCAATGCAGAAAGCTGGGTTGTCGAAAACGTCAGTCTGGGCGGGTTTGGTGCAGCGGTCGATGACCTGAGCGGCGACTGGCTCAAGGTCGGTGCTCTGCTGAGTCTGCAGCCGGAAGGCGGCGAAAACTGGGTGCTCGGCTTGGTACGGCGCTACAGTAAGGATACTGATTCGCACGCGGGTGTCGGTATTCAGGCGCTTTCCCGGCAAGCGCAGAGCGTTGAGTTACGCCCCCGCAGCACCGGTTTTTCAGCCAGTAGCGGCATGCCCGGCATTTGGCTGCGCGAGAGCAATGCGCCCGGCGAGGCGAGAGTTGTGTTGCCGGCCACCAGCTTCGATTTGCGCGAAAGCCTTGAATTTACCCATGACGGCAAGAATTACCTGCTAACGCCGGTTGAGCTTGAAGAAAGTGGCAATGACTACGAAATCGCGCGCTATCGGGAGCATGTGGCGGATTAGTTGGGGCTTACTTTGGAAAAGCGCTGAACCACGGCGAAAACAGTTTTCAATTTCTTTCGTCGTGCCCGCCGTGGTCAACTGCTTTTTCCAGGATCAATCTTCTTTTGCCTTCCGCACCGCTGATTTCGGCCTGAAAGCCTTGACCACGCGATCAACGGTTTCAACATACGGGCCACCGATCAGGTCGATACAGTAGGGCACGGCTGCGAAAATGCCGGTTACCGTCGTCGTGCCGTCTGCTGCTTTTACCCCCTCCAGCGTTTCACGAATCGACTTGGGTTGCCCCGGCAGATTAAGGATCAGCGCCTTGCCACGCACGACGCCGACTTGCCGCGAGAGAATGGCGGTGGGGACAAAATTCAGGCTGATCCGGCGCATTTCCTCGCCAAACCCCGGCATGATTTTGTCGGCGACGGCCAGTGTGGCTTCCGGTGTGACGTCGCGGGGCGCCGGGCCGGTGCCGCCGGTGGTGAGTACCAGGTGGCAGCCGACTTCATCGACCAACTCAATCAATGTTTTTTCGATGGATGCCTGATCATCCGGGATCAGTCTCGTTTCCATGCGCCAGGGGCTGGCCAGTGCGCTACCGAACCATTCGCGTAACGCGGGGATACCCTTGTCTTCATAAACACCCTGTGAGGCACGGTCGCTGATCGAGACGAGGCCGATCAGCAGTTCATCATTCGTCGTTGTGCTGTTCATGGGTGTCATTTTCTGAGTCCTGGTTATCGGCACTTTCAAGTTCTTTGAGAAACTGGAAAATGGCGCGATAGCTGCGTGGTGGCTTGTTTTGCTCCTGTTCCTTTAGTGCGGAGCGGCGTAGCGAGCGCAGGTGTTGCAAATCGACCGCCGGGTAGAGCGTGGCGATTTCATGCAGCACTTTCTCGTCGGCGAGAAATTCCGTACGCAGTCGTTCAAGGCGATGCAGCTTGGCTGTTTCGCTGGCAGACTCGCCGCGCACCAGCGCCAGTGCCGCGCGGATAGGCTCGGGGTCGACGCTACGCATGATCTTGCCGATGTATTGCATCTGCCGCCGCTTGGCTTCGTCGTGGCGTGTCATGCGCTGCGCTTCGCGTACGGCATCACGCAGAATTTCCGGAATATCGATTTTCTTGATGCGGTCGCTTGATAGCGCGGCGAGTTCTTCGCCCAGCGTTTGCAGGTCATCCATCGCCTGCTTGCGCTGGGTTTTGGAGAGGGGGAGTTGTTCTTCTTCGGTCGGGTTCATTCGCTTGCAGCTCGCTTCTCGGTGTTTTCCGGGGAGCTGCTATGATAGCGGCTTTCAACGCTGCCTTCCTCTTCCCATGTCGCTATCCACTGTTTCTGCTTCTGCATCAACTGCGTCCTCCACCTCGCCCGAATCACGCTTCAGACATCCGCTGGCATCCTTGCAAACATTCGCAGAAGACGTGCTTGCCCATGCCAGAAAGCTCGGTGCCAGCGCTTGCGAGGTGGATGTTTCTGAAGGTTTCGGGCAGTCTGTGACGGTGCGTTGCAGTGCGGTCGAGACCATCGAGTACAACCGCGATAAAGGCATCGGTGTCACGGTCTACGTTGGTCAGCAAAAAGGCTACGCAAGTACCTCTGATTTTTCAGCGATTGCCTTGCGAGAAACGGTTGAAGCGGCGCTCAACATCGCCCGCTTTACCGCAGCCGACCCCTGCGCCGGCTTGCCGGACGAAAAACTGCTTGCCAAAAATAGTCAGAATTTGCCTGATCTGGACCTCTATCATCCCTGGCTGCTTTCGGTTGATGGCGCGATTGATCTCGCGCAGCGTTGTGAGCAGGCAGCTTTTGCGGTCAGCCCCAAAGTCAGCAATTCAGAAGGGGCTACAGTTTCGATGCAGGAGGGGCAGTTTGTGTCGGCCAACAGCCTTGGCTTCATGGGCGGCTACCCGACTTCACGGCATTATCTTTCCTGCTCGGTGATCGCCGGCAAGAATGACAAGATGCAGCGCGATGACTGGTATTCCTCTGCGCGTGATTCGGGCGCATTGGCTGATCCTGAAACAATTGGCAACTACGCGGCACAGCGGGCTTTGTCGCGGCTGGGCGCCCGCAAGATCAAAACCTGCCAAGTGCCGGTGCTTTTTGAGGCGCCGCTTGCTACCGGGCTGATCGGCAGCTTTGTACATGCCGTGAGCGGCGGCAGTCTTTATCGCAAAACAACCTTTCTGGTTGATAGCCTTGGTAAACGCGTGTTTTCCAAAAAAATGCAGATCAGCGAACGCCCGCATCTGCGTGGCGGTTTGTCGAGCAGCTACTTTGACAGTGATGGTGTGGCCACGCGTGAGCGCGAGGTCATCATTGATGGCGTATTGCAGGGTTATTTCCTCAGCGCTTACACCGCACGCAAGCTCGATATGCAGACCACTGGCAATGCCGGCGGCTGCCATAACCTGATTGTTCAGCCCGGCAAGCGTGACCTCCGTGGTCTGTTGAAAAAAATGGGGCGCGGGTTGCTGGTGACGGAGCTGTTGGGGCAGGGCGTTAACTATGTCAACGGAGATTATTCGCGTGGTGCCGCCGGCTATTGGGTGGAGAACGGCGAGATACAGCATGCCGTGGAGGAGATCACCATTGCCGGCAATTTGCGCGACATGTTCCGCAACATCGCTGCTGTTGGTAACGATGTCATGGTCAGAGGCTCAAAGCAGGTCGGGTCGATCCTGATCGAGCAAATGAAAGTTGCCGGTAACTGATCAAGCATTGTTTGCTCTGTTGCGCTCATTCAGGCTCCGTTTCGGGGCCTGAATTGCATTTGGAACACTTCGTTTGAACTGCATGGATCATTCGCTGTCCATGGAACTGTCACTTGTGACGAGGCAGCATACTGAATTTGTTCTACGTAATTATGAATTCAATTACTGAAAACATACTTATATTCAACGAGTTAAAGTTTTCCGCATAATGGATTGCATCATATATAATCGCTGGGTTGTTCAGAATTTAACCACATAAGAGGAGACTTTCCATGCAAAGACGTTCGTTTCTGAAAAAAGCCGGTGTTGGCCTTGCTGCCGGCGCTACGATGGCCATGCCTGCAATCGCTGCGGATGCCCCGACGATCAAATGGCGTCTGGCTTCCAGCTTCCCGAAGAGCCTTGACACCATCTACGGTGGCGCTGAGCACATGGCCAAGCGTGTTTCTGACGCTACCGGCGGCAAGTTCCAGATTCAGGTTTTCGCTGCTGGCGAAATCGTTCCTGGTCCAGGCGTGCTGGATGCTGTGAAAGATGCAACCGTCGAAATGGGCCATACGGCTTCTTTCTACTTCTTCGGTAAAGATCCGACATTTGCCATGGATTGCGCTATTCCTTTCGGCATGACCATGCGTCAGCTGGATGCCTGGACGCGTCATGGCAATGGCGGCAAGTTGATGGGCGAGTTCTTCGCCAAGTCGAACATTGTTTCCATCCCCTGTGGCAACACGGGCACGCAGATGGCCGGCTGGTTCCGCAAGGAACTGAAAACGGTTGCTGACCTGAAGGGCTTGAAAATGCGCGTCGGCGGCTATGCTGGTGCTGTGCTTTCCAAGCTGGGCGTTGTGCCGCAGCAGATCCCGGGTGGCGATATTTACCCGGCGCTGGAAAAGGGCACAATCGACGCATCCGAGTGGATCGGGCCTTACGACGACCAGAAACTGGGCTTCAACAAGGTTGCCAAGTTCTATTACTACCCGGGTTGGTGGGAAGGCGGCACCACGCTGTCGGCCTACATCAACGCCAAGAAATTTGCTGAGTTGCCTAAGGAATACCAGGCCATTCTGCAAATCGCCTGTGCTGATGCACATACCGACATG
>CAJBIL010000565.1 GCA_903953145.1 uncultured beta proteobacterium | reverse complement strand
GGATGTCGCTGGTCCACGCTGGTGGAATGGCGCATGAGAAGGCCGTAGCGCGCGAAGTTTTTGACGTTTCAGGCGCCGGGGATACCGTTATTGCCACGCTGGCCGTGATGCTTGCCCATGGTGCGGCATGGGCTGAAGCTATCCACGTAGCCAATATTGCAGCCGGAGTGGTGGTCGGCAAGCTGGGTACGGCGGTTGTTACGCGTGATGAGCTTGAAGCGGCTCTGCACTGATCACATTGAGGTAAGACCATGTACACGATCGTTACCGGCGCCGCCGGTTTCATTGGCTCCAATCTTGTCAAGGCGCTCAACGAGCGTGGCGTGCGCAAGATCATTGCCGTGGATAATCTGAGCAAAGCGGATAAATTCAAAAATCTGGTCGATTGCGAGATTGCCGACTACATCGACAAAAACGAATTCCTCGATCGCCTGCTGGCCGGCGATTTTGACGGCGATGTTGATGCCATCCTGCACGAGGGTGCTTGCTCCGACACGATGGAGACCGATGGCCGTTACATGATGGAGAACAACTACCGCTATTCGCTCGGCCTGCTTGACTGGTGTCTCGATCAGGAAGTGCAGTTGCTTTACGCATCGAGTGCAGCAACCTACGGTGGCAGCTCGATATTCAAGGAAGAGCGGCAGTACGAGGCGCCGCTCAATGTGTATGGTTACTCAAAATTTCTGTTTGACCAGATTGTTCGTCAGCGCCTTGCCGAGGCCGGTTCATTTAGCTCGCAGGTGGTTGGCTTTCGCTACTTCAACGTTTATGGCCCGCGTGAGTCGCACAAGGGGCGTATGGCTTCGGTGGCTTTCCATCATTACAACCAGTTCCGTGTCGATGGCAAGGTCAGGCTTTTTGAAGGGTGTGATGGTTATGCGAATGGCGAGCAGCGCCGTGACTTTGTGTTTGTTGGCGATGTCGTAAAAGTCAATCTCCATTTTCTGGATCATCCCGAGCAATCCGGCATCTTCAATCTCGGCACCGGCCGTGCGCAAAGTTTCAATGACGTAGCGGTTGCCAGCGCCAATGGTTGCCGCGCGCTCAATGGTGAAGCTGTTCTTTCTCTTGCCGACCTTCGTCAGCAAGGTCTGATCGAATACATTCAATTTCCCGAGGCGCTGAAGGGCAAGTATCAGAGCTTCACTCAAGCTGATCTTACCTTGCTGCGAGAAGCCGGCTACAGTGGGGCGTTCGCTTCGGTTGAAGAGGGTGTGCAGCAGTATGTTGAATGGCTCAATGCTCGTGGATAAGCCGATCTATAAGACGCTGGAAGACTACGTCGGCAATACGCCGCTAGTCCGCCTGAAACGACTCCCGGGCGCTGCCATTGAGGCGCGTGGGAATATTATTCTGGGTAAGCTTGAAGGCAACAATCCTGCGGGTTCGGTCAAGGATAGACCGGCATTGTCGATGATTTCCCGCGCTGAGAAACGTGGTGATATCCAGCCCGGCGATATATTGATTGAATCAACCTCTGGCAATACCGGCATCGCACTTGCCATGGCGGCTGCAATGCGTGGCTATCAAATGATTCTCGTCATGCCGGAAAACCAAAGTATTGAGCGTCGGCAGACGATGCGTGCCTATGGTGCAGAATTGGTGCTGACACCCAAAGAAGGTGGCATGGAGTTGGCGCGTGATGTTGCCGAAAAAATGCGTAACGAAGGGCGTGGGGTGATTCTCGACCAGTTTGCCAATCCCGACAATCCGCTTGCCCATTTCGAGGGGACAGGCCCTGAATTGTGGCGCGAGACCGAAGGGCGCATCACCCATTTTGTCAGTAGCATGGGGACGACGGGCACGATCATGGGGGTTTCCCGTTATCTCAAGGCGCAGAATCCTGCGATCTGTATTGTCGGTTGTCAGCCGGAAGATGGTTCGCAGATTCCGGGAATCCGGAAATGGCCGGAGGCCTATCTGCCGAAAATTTTTGACCGCGCGCGTGTCGATCGAGTCGAGTATGTCGGCCAGGCTGTGGCTGAAGAAATGACACGGCGTCTGGCCCGCGAAGAAGGTATTTTTGCCGGCATTTCATCAGGCGGCTCAATGGCTGTTGCTTTGCGCCTTGCCGATCAACTTGAGAACGCAACTATCGTCAGTATCATCTGCGATCGGGGAGACCGTTATCTGTCAACCGGTGTCTTTCCTGCCTGAAAATGAAGCCTATTCTCACCTTTGATATCGAGACGATTCCCGATGTGGCCGGTTTACGTCGCCTGCACAGCCTTGACCCCGCGCTTTCGGATGCTGAGGTCGCCGAGTTGGCGTTCCAGCAGCGCCGTGCTCAGAACGGTACCGACTTTCTACCGCTTCATCTTCAACGAATTGCGGTTATCTCTTGCGCATTGCGGGTCGGCAAGGACTTCCGTGTATGGTCGCTGGCCGAGCCGGAGCAGGGGGAAGGCGAGATTATTCAGCGATTTTTTGACGGCATCGAAAAATTCACACCGCAGATTATTTCCTGGAATGGCGGCGGTTTTGATCTCCCTGTTTTGCACTATCGTGGATTGATTCATGGTGTTGTGGCGCCGCGTTACTGGGATCTAGGCGATGGTGACTATGCCGATAGCCGTGACTTCAAATGGAACAACTACATCAGTCGTTACCACACGCGGCACCTTGATCTGATGGATTTGTTGGCAATGTACCAGCCACGCGCCAGCGCCCCTCTAGATGATCTGGCCAAGCTGATTGGCTTCCCCGGCAAACTCGGGATGGATGGCAGTAAAGTATGGGAAGCATGGCAATCCGGGAAAATCGCTGAAATTCGCGACTACTGCGAAACCGATGTAGTGAATACTTACCTGGTAGCAACCCGATTTCGCTTGATGCGTGGTGAATTGTCGCGCATTGAATATGATTCGGAAATTACTTTTTTGCGAACCGAACTGGGAAAACTGGGTAAACCCCACTGGTCTGAGTTTTTAGCTGCGTGGCAGTGATGTTGCAACTGATCTGAAACGACTGCAATTATATTCCTATAAAAATCAGGAAAAACAATGCGTTATTTGTTTTTTGTTGCTGCGCTGTGTTCTGTTGCGGCAACTGCCGCCCCGATACCTGACAACTTCAGTCAGGCTAATTTCGAAAAGCGATTCCGCTCCGCAGATAAAGACAAAAACGGTATGTTGTCGCGCGAAGAAGCTTATGCCGAGTTTCCAAGAATGCCTGAGTTTTTTGATGAAATTGATACAAATAGGGATAATAAAATCACGCTTCTTGAGGTCAAGAAGGCTTTAAAGCGTCGTGTGGATGCGGCAATGAGTACCAACAGCATTGGGACAAAGTACGTAAAACCTTCCGAGCTTGATAGTGCGCAGAACGTTGATGCTGGTGCGGAGCCCAAGCGGCAGTTCTCAAGCAAGGCCGAGGCTCAGCGTTATCAACGCTATCAATACTATGATTCGTTGGCAGCAGGGCAGGAGAGGGCGCGAAGTCTTGGTGTGCCTGTTCCCCTTAAAGCATCTCCAAATTTGCTGAACAAGTCTTTTTGAATTTTTTTGGGAGTAGGCTTATGTCGATCAATGTCACTATCGTTACTACCGCCAATCGCACTCGGCGTTTCACGCAAACGGATAGTGCAAGTATTCAGGATATTTTGGACAGCCTTAGGCGTGCTGGGCAAATGTTTTCCAACCGTACGCTGATTATCGGCTCAGTGCAGGAAACGGAAATTTTTGCACCCTCCACCATTACCCGTATCGAAATCGAAACGCAGCTTGATCTTGGAGCTTATCTTCCGCAGCTAGGTGAAAGTAGATTGACCTCTATCCCCGAAGGTTCGTCTATGCCTCCACCGGAAGTCACAGAAACGCACTTCTCGGGCCGGGTCGATTTTTACTTTGAAGGAGGTGACTCGCTTCCAGTCTGGGTTTTCGGCCCACGCCCTATTGGTAATAACGAACGCATGGCACAGCTCACCCGGCTTTTTGAGCAGCCGGTCATCATGTACAAGTTGCCGAGTGGTGGCATTGGCTTCATGAATCCCAGCGTGATGACGCGTGCGCGGATTGCCTCCGCTACAGAAAAGCTACCACTTGGTTCATGGCAGCTCAATCCGGTAGATTGAGTCAAAGATTTCAGAGCGTCTGCAGCATTGCATCAAAATTGATTCGTCGTTCGACGACTGCTTGACGAGGGAATGAAACCAGAAGTGCCACACGGCGAGGGCGTTCAGGATTGGCTGTAGAAAATTCGAGAAGCTTGATAGTCGAGGCATCTTTTGTTTCATCATCGACCATGATGTTCATCGCATTTAAACGAATGGATATATGTTGCGCTTGAATTAGTGACTCTGCGTTGTGCAAGGCTTCAATAACCCGTTCGAGAATGGCATCAAAGCCGGAGCCTCCTGCCTTGAGCGCTGTTATCTCGGTTTCGTTATTAGCAAGTTGAAGGCGTAAGTGGTCAATGTTCCGGCCATCATGAGAGTGGCTTTGAAGCATCCCATCCAGACCTGCACCGCTTTGCTCCATGAGGCGCAACCGCGTAAGCAGAAGTTGCCGGTAAGCTTCCAGTTGTTCGCCTCGTTGTTTATTGTCGGCGATCTCGCGCAGTGCCGATAGAACTAGTCCTTCGAGTGCAATTTCCTCAATGCGTGCGCGTAACATTTCTTCTGTTGGCGAAAAGCCGACAAGGCGGAAATCATTAAAACCAACAGTTTTCTGAGCGACATCCTGACGCAGCATGTCTCCTTCCAGGGCAACACCAAAAAAAGTGCGCTCAACGCGCGTTGCGCCAATGACACAGTGCACCGTATTTATCCCCTGAGCATTCGGCGACTGAAGAAACTCTCTGAGATCGAGACTATTTGAGAGCGTATTTACGACGTCTATCGGGCGTACGAACATTGCTCTTAGCATCGGGCTTTGCGCCCAAGCTTCTGGCGTCATTTCAACGCAGGATGGTATAGGTGCGACAAATTTTTGTGCGTAGTCGAGCGCATGTGCGACCGCTGGGGATAGTCGCTGACGGGCATTACCTATGTATTTGATACGGGGATCCGTGCCTTCGATTACTCGATCAACCGCAGCGTTGAGGCGCTCGTCTACCGTGCAACTCGCTTTCTTGCCGAACAGCCAGTCAAGAAAGCCCATCGCGTCGATGTCCTTTTAAGCTTACTGCTTTAGGTTGATTGACGATACGCAGTTTTTGAATCCAGGGCTTCTTGGCCTTGGCTTTTTGAATACAGGAACCGAACCGAACATCTTAATTAAGTAAAGTAAGAGTGTTCGAGGATTCTAAGCGGTCGTTAATCGTTGGCGGAGGCGGTGTCCGCCTGATGGTGGTCTGATAGAATCCCATAGTGTTCATAAAGTTATATATAAAACAACAAGATGTATAATAGTAGCGTCCAAGATGATCCTGTGCAGTCTCGTCAAATCCGGCTATATTTTGATAGTCATTTCGATAGTGGAGCGAGTAGCATGGCACGCCAGCAACAGCGACTTTCAGCACTGCAAGTTAACAAGCTTACCACGACGGGGCTCTATGGCGATGGTGGTGGCTTAACACTCCAGATCACCGCTACGGGCGCAAAGTCCTGGCTGTTGCGCTATATGATCGCCGGCAAGCAGTTCGGGATGGGACTGGGACCGACGCATACCGTCAGCTTGGCCGAGGCGCGGCAGAAGGCGCTAGAGGCGCGCAAGCTGATTATTGACGGTATCAATCCT
>CAJBIL010000564.1 GCA_903953145.1 uncultured beta proteobacterium | reverse complement strand
GTGATCCATGCCGGCCTGTATTACCCGGCCGGCTCGCAAAAAGCCCGCTTGTGCGTCACCGGCCGGCGCCTGCTCTATGATTTTTGCCATAGCCACGGCGTTGATCACCAGCGCTGCGGCAAGCTGATCGTTGCCACATCTGCGGCACAGGAAAGCCGGCTCGAGGCATTGCGCCGGCAGGGTGAAATCAACGGCGTCGATGACCTGCAAACCCTCAGCGCCGCCGATGCCCGCGCCCTCGAACCCGCGCTCAACTGCAGCGCCGCCCTGCTCTCGCCTTCCACCGGCATTATTGACAGCCACGGCCTGATGCTCGCCTTGCTCGGCGACGCCGAACGCCATGGTGCGATGCTGGCGCTATGCAGCCCGTTGCGCGCCGGGCGCATCGAAAACGACGGTTTCGTGCTCGACGTGGGCGGCAACGAAGCCAGCCGTTTCAAGGCCGGCATCGTGATCAACGCCGCCGGGCTAAGTGCCGTCGCGGTGGCCGGCAGGCTCGCCGGCTTCCCCGCCCGCTATTTGCCGACGGCGTATTTCGCCAAGGGCAACTACTATGCACTGGCTGGCCGTGCGCCATTTTCGCGGCTGATTTACCCCTTGCCCGAACCCGGCGGCCTCGGCGTCCATCTAACGCTCGACCTCGGCGGCCAGGCGCGCTTTGGCCCCGATGTCGAGTGGCTGGCAGCCCTTTCGCCAAAGCCCGGCGACGCACCGGATTACAACGTTGCCCCGCAGCGTGCCGATGGCTTTTACGCCGAAGTCCGCAACTACTGGCCGGCACTCCCCGACAACGCCCTGACCCCGGCCTACGCCGGTATTCGCCCCAAAATCGCCGGCCCTGATGCCGCCGCCGCCGACTTCCTGATTCAAGGCCCGGAAACGCACGGCATCGCCGGACTGATCAACCTCTTTGGCATCGAATCCCCCGGCCTGACGGCCTGCCTCGCGATTGCCGGGCTGGTCACAGAAAAACTGCAACCGGGTTGAACACATGAACATCGCCCTCGACAGCATCGACAGTCTGCGCAAACAAGCGCCCCGGCCCAAAATACACACGCTCGTCCTCGACACCAATATCGTCATGGACATGCTGCACTTCGCCAACCGGCACACCCTGCCGATCCAGCGCGCCATTGCCTGCGGCACGCTGCGCTGCGTGACCGACTCGGCGTGCTTAGCCGAGCTGGAGCGCGTTACCGGCTACCCTGAATTTGGGCTGGATGCGGCGGCACGAGATGGGTTGATGGCACGCTACCGGGCGTTTGTCAGCGTCCATGATGCCGATGGCGAAGAAAACTATCTGCTGCCGCGCTGCCGTGATGCCGACGACCAGAAATTCCTCATTCTCGGCGCACGCTGCGCGGCCGACCTGCTGATCACGCGCGACAAACTGCTGTTAAAACTCGCCCGCCACCGCCACAAACCACCGCCCTACGCGATTATTACGGCCGAAGCGGCCTGTGGTTTGCTGGGGCTTGGATAAACGACGTGGCAGAAAGCACTGGGCCGCAAGCTTGCTATGGCACTAAGCCGCAAGTTTGCCAATGCACTAAGCCGCAAGCTTGCGGCGGAACATCCAGCGCGTTTCATCCGACGCATCGGCAGCAAAGGCATAACCCTCTACGCCAAATGCTTTCAGGCCGTCCGGGGCGGTCAGGCGATTGACGACGGCGAAGCGCGCCATCAGGCCACGGGCGCGTTTGGCGTAAAAACTCACCACTTTGAACTTGCCGGCGCTCCAGTCTTCGAATACCGGCTGGATCACCGGCACCGTGAGCTTTCGGGGCTTGACCGACTTGAAATATTCTTCTGACGCAAGGTTGACCAAGGCCGTTGCGTCACTCTCCCGCAACGCTGTATTGAGCACATCGACAATCTGCTCGCCCCAGAAAGCATAAAGATCCTTGCCCTGCGGGTTGGCCAGCCGGGTACCCATTTCCAGACGGTAGGGCTGCATCAGATCGAGCGGGCGCAGCACGCCGTAGAGGCCCGAGAGCACGCGCAGATGCGCTTGCGCGAAGTCCAGATCGGCGGCGGTCAGTGACGCTGCATCAAGACCTTCATAAACATCGCCATTGAAGGCCAGCAAGGCTTGCTTGGCGTTGGCGGGGGAGAACGGCAACGCCCAGTCGGCATAGCGTGTGGCATTAAGCACAGCGAGTTGATCACTGATCCCCATCAGCTTGCCGATTTCCTGCGGCGAGAGTTTGCGCAACTGTCCGATCAAGGCGCGGGATTGCTCAAGCAAGGCCGGCCGGGTATGCGTGCTGACGGAAGGCGGAGTTACAAAATCCAGCGTTTTGGCTGGCGAGAGAACAATGATCATGGCGAACATTCGTGACGAAGGTGATTTGCTAGGATAATAAGTGACCTCACAACCTGTCCACTGTTCCCGGTGGCTTAGCCCGCACTCAGAAAACTCATGGAACAACTGCTCGCCCGCTTTGCCACCCTCGGCAACAACACCAAAGAAGATCCTGCTGCGCTTCTCACGCAGTTGATTGACGAGATCCGGCCGGCGAATGCCAATGATTTCGAGTCTGCCCGACGCACCTTGCAGGCGCTTTGCTACATCCTCAACACAAATCCCGATCTGCGTGCCGGCTTGCGTCATGCGCTTTCGCTAATTAACCAGAACTATCGCCATAGCGAGCTTTACACCGCAACCGGTATTCTGCCCAACACGGGGTTCTTCGCAGAAATCTTGCGTCGTATCGGCCATACCCTGCTGCCCGATGTGCTCGACCCGGATCTGCTACGCACTGTGCTGCGCAAGGTGTTCCACAAGCCAAGCGACAAGCGCTGGGTGATGGGTGTTGGCGAAGACGCCTGGCAGCAGACAATTGAAGCACTGCGTTTTGATGAAGAGCCGAACGCCCCGGCGCTACCGCGCTCGATTTCGGAGATTCTGCGCTCACTGCGCGTGATTTCGTACTGGATTGCCGCTTTCGGCATGGAGCCGGAATTATTGCGGCTGGAACCGGCGCTGGAAACCTACGAATCACCCTTCGTCACCCAGAACAACGAGTTAATCGCGTATATCGATGCGTACCCGGAATCCTGGCGCAACCCGGCGGCACAAAATATTGACGAGAAACACCTGCGCGTACTGCATGATCAGTGTCGCGAAGTCATTGAGCGGGTGCGCAAACACGCCGCCCGCGATGGCACCAGCATCCGCCTCACCTTCCATCTGCAACGCCTGCAACAGCTGATCCGGCGTAGCGAGCAGCTGCTCGATATTCTCGCCGACCTGCAAGACGACCCCGATGGTACGACCGCCTATCCGGCCATCGTGCGCCTGTTCACCCGCCTGGTGCGGGACGAATGCCAGCGCAACAATCTCCAGCAACACTGGCGGCAAAACGTCGAGCTGCTCGCACTGCGCGTCACCGACAATGCCAGCCAGCACGGCGAGCATTACATCACCGAAACCCGGCGTGAATACTGGCAAATGGGCCGCTCGGCAATGATTGGCGGCGTCATCATCGCGTTCATGGCCAGCTTCAAGATTCTGCTCGCCAAAGCGGATATGCCGCCATTGACCGGCGCCATTGCTTTCTGCCTGAATTACGGGCTTGGTTTCTGCCTGATCCACATCCTGCATGGCACGGTAGCGACCAAACAACCGGCGATGACGGCCAACGCAATTGCGGCAAGTATCAGCGAAGCCGGCGGCAAACTCCGTAACATGGAAAACCTGACCCATCTGATCGCGCGCACGGTACGCAGCCAGATGATCGCCATTCTCGGCAATATCGGCATCGCCATTCCGCTTGCGGCGCTGCTCTCCTGGCTGGTCTTCGCGATCAGCGGCGAACACTTTGTCAGCCCGGAAAAAGCCACGCATCTGCTCGAAGAGCAAAGCCTGATTCATAGCGGCGCCGTGTTTTACGCGGGCATTGCCGGCATCGGCCTGTTCCTCGCCGGCCTGATCAACGGCTACTACGACAACTACGCCGCCTACAACCGCGTTCCCGAGCGTATCCTGCAACTCGGCTGGCCGCGCCGGTTATTCGGCGAGGCGCGCATGCGCCGTGTATCGGCTTACATCGGTGACAATCTGGGCGCATTGACCGGTAACTTTTTCTTTGGCTTCCTGCTCGGCGGAACCACCATTTTCGGCGTTCTGTTCGGGCTGCCGATCGACATTCGTCATGTGGCTTTTTCATCCGCCTTTATCGGCATCGCCACCGTCGGCCTCGACTTCATCCCGGACCTTCGCCTGTTGCTCTGGGCCGCACTCGGCGTGGCCACCATTGGCGTAATGAATCTCACGGTCAGCTTCGCCCTTGCCCTCAACGTTGCCCTGCGCGCCCGTCAGGTCGAGCAAGCACAATGGCGCCTGCTGGCACGCTCGGTCCTCAATCACCTGATCCGCCACCCCAGAGATTTTTTCCTGCCACCGAAAGTCAAGGCTCATGAAAGCGATTCAGCAGCCAGGTAATTGAGTAATTACCTAAATACCCGAATCGTTTTTAAGCGCCACAAACTGCTCAAATGCCGGCAGTGCCAGTGGGCGGCTGAACAGATAGCCCTGATAGGCGTGGCAGCCGTGACCGGCAAGGAAAAGGAGTTGCGCTTCTGTTTCGAC
>CAJBIL010000563.1 GCA_903953145.1 uncultured beta proteobacterium | reverse complement strand
TTTATCGACTCGCCGCCGCCGGCGTGCGCGTGCCGCAGCCGCACCTTTGCTTTGAGGGCGTGCTGTTGATGGATCTGGTAACCGACGCCGAGGGCAATCCGGCACCGCGCCTGAACGATGTTGAACTCTCTGAAGCGCTGGCGCTCGACTATCACGCCATGCTGGTCAATCAGGTCGTGCGCATGCTCTGTGCCGGCATCATTCACGGCGACCTTTCCGAATACAACATCCTCGTCGATGCCCACGGGCCGGTCATCATCGACCTGCCGCAAGCCATTGATGCCGCAGGCAACAGCAATGCTTTCGAGATGCTGGAGCGCGACGTGATCAACCTGCGCACCTATTTCAGCGACTTTGCCCCGTCGCTCAAGGACACCCAGTACGGCAAGGAAATCTGGGCGCACTACGAAAGCGGCCTGCTCACGCCGGAGCTGGCCTTGACCGGCCATGTCACGCTCGATGACCACCTGGCTGACGTCGACGCAGTGTTATTGCAGGTGGAACTGGCGATCAAGGAAGATGAGATTCGCCGCATGTGCCGGGATCAGGACTAGAAAAAGACTAGAAGCAGAACTAGCCTGCAACCCGCATGGATTGGCGATCTACAATAGGCAATGCCTGAAGAATGGCGTATTCATTGGCTCAGCGAGAATATGATGCGCTAGAACGCCATTCCATGCGCCTTGCAGAGCAGGTCACTTTGTAATTGGTGCGTTGCGCCCGGAATACTGGTCGCTCATGCGCAAGGCGGCGTCGGTAAATTGACCGAGCGGCTTTTCACTACAAAACCGTTGCACGTAAAGCTCGACCGTTGCGCTCGACACCACCGAAATCTGCTGGCTTTGATTGGCGTAATTGTGCCCGCTCAAAAACCCGCGCACCCACGCCACATAGGCTTTGCGCTGCTCAGCGTCATCCTTTGATTTCAGCCAGGCCTGGCACGACATGTCTTCAAAGCCCAAAACCTTGAGCGGCGCCGCCTCCGCAATCGCCGGGGCAAGCGCCACAAGCAGCAAAGCAACCGCCAACAACGTCTTCTGCAACATCAAATTCTCCTAAAACGACATTCCAACCTACCTGTATTACGGATTCGCGCACATCCGCACTTTTGTTTCTCCGGCCTTGCCGCAAGGCGTTAATTCGCCCGGCACCGGGTAGGGCGTACCCTCCTCGTCCATCTGCGCCGCCCGCGTCTCCCACGCTACCATGCCTTTTCGATCCAGCGTCAGGCGCAACAGCCAACCCCGCTTGGCTGCGGGCAGTTCAAAGCCGTCGAAAACAAAATTGCCGAGGCTATAAACGATCAGCTTACCGCGATAATATTCCGCGCCCTGCGTCACATGCGGATGGCCGCCGACCACCACATCAGCGCCAGCATCAATCATCGTGCGCGCCAGTTGCCGCTGGCGCTCGCTCGGGTCCGGCTCACGCTCCCAGCCCCAATGCATGAACGGAATCACCAGATCCGCCCCCGCCGCGCGCGCCGCACGGATGTCGCTCACCACCTGACTATCCTCGCTCCAAGCAATACCCGGATGATCTGCCCCCGCCTCAAACGAGCGCGGTTTGAATTCGTTATAACTCAACACGGCAATGCGCAACCCCTGCCGCTCAACCCACAGCGGGGCGTGCGCGCGCGCCAGATCAAGCCCGCCACCAAAATGCGCGATACCCGCCTGATCGAGATGCCGCAGCGTTTCAAGAAATGCATCCTTGCCGTAATCACCCGAATGATTATTGGCCACCGCCAGCGCATCAAAGCGCCCCTTGAGCAAGGGCAACACACGCGGATCAGCACGGAAAGAAAAAATCTTGTTGTCGAGCGGCTTGCCAACGGTAGCAATCGGGCACTCCAGATTGCCAATCGTAAAATCCGCATCGCGCAACTGCGCCGCAAACGGCGCCAGCGGGTCGCGCCCCGAAGCGATCACCTGCCCCGGCCCGTCGTCCAGCATCACATCGCCCACAAAGACGAGCCGTACCGGATCAGCCTGCGCCGTCCAAAACGAACACAGCGCACAGAGCAAAAACAGAAATCGCTTCATGGCGCCTCCGGTTTGGCTGGTTTTGATGACTTTTCGAGGCCGCACCAATACTGCAACTCCCCGTCACGCATCGGCTCATGCACAAAATGCAGCCCGGTAAAGCCATAAGGCGCAACATTCCGCGTTACTTGCGCATAAGGGTAAGTCGCCTGATGAATCAACGCCGGCCCGGACTCAAGATCCGCATAGGTATACACCTTGACCGACGCCAGATCCGCCGGCTGGCGCTGGAATACCACCCGAAAATGAAAGTACGAGCCGACCGCAATCCCTTGCACGGCATAAGGCGACGACACCGGCAACGCCACCAGCTGACGTGTTTCGCCGCCGTAAGTGTAATGGCACACCACCTGCGCGG
>CAJBIL010000562.1 GCA_903953145.1 uncultured beta proteobacterium | reverse complement strand
GGGCCTGACCGAGAATCTCCGGCGTTAGACCAACAATCTCTGGCGCACCGCTCTGGTGCATACTCTGATCCATCGCCCGCCGGATCAGTTCCAGCGCCTGATCCACATCAAAAGGCTTCGGCAGATACTCGAAAGCCCCGCCCTGAAAGGCAGCCACCGCACTCTCCAGATCAGAGTAAGCGGTCATGATGATCACCGGCAAGGTGGGGAAGCGCTCCTTCACCTCCTGCAACAGATCAAGCCCGGACTGCCCGGGCATGCGAATGTCGGAGATCAATACCTGCGGTGGCGCAGCCCCTGCGTCAAGCTGCGACAGCGCCTCGCTGGCCGAAGCAAAACTTTTGAACAGAATTTGCTCGCGCGACAGGGTCTTTTCGAGCACCCAGCGGATTGACCTATCATCATCAACGATCCAGACCGGTTTCATTGGCTTCTCAACTATCATGAATTGTGTAATTCAATACTAGCAAGGACCCTGCCATCAAGCCTTGCCAAGCGGCAGCCGAATGGTGAAACAGGTGTAACCGGGGCGGCTTTCGCATTCGATCGTTCCCTGATGCTGCTGCACGAAGCTTTGCGCCAGCGTCAGGCCAAGGCCACTACCGCCCTCACGACCGGAGACCAGCGGATAAAACATACGTTCGCGAATATCTTCCGGAATGCCCGGACCATTGTCGATCACCTGCAATTCAAGCGCCAGTCGATAACGTCGCTTTGCCAGCGTCACCTGACGGGCAGTTCTGGTGCGCAGGGTAATCTGCCCGGGGTTGGCAGCCCCACTTCCGGGCTGATCAATGATCGCCTGGGCCGCATTGCGCGTTATGTTGAGAATAGCCTGGATCAGTTGCTCGCGATCACCCACCAGATCCGGCAAACTGATGTCATAGTCGCGCTGCACCTTCAGTGTCTGCGGGAATTCAGCGGTTAGGAGGCTACGCACACGCTCGAGAATTTCATGGATATTGACCGGCGCCGGCTGCATCAGTCGATGCGGCGAAAGCAGGCGTTGCATCAGATCCTGCAAACGATCTGCTTCCTTGATGATGACTTGTGTGTATTCACGCAGGCCAGGATTATTCAGCTCGTGCTCAAGTAATTGCGCAGCCCCGCGAATACCACCCAGCGGATTCTTGATTTCGTGCGCCAAATTACGGATCAGCTCGCGGTTGGCCTGCTGTTGTTCGATCAGTCGCTCTTCGCGCGTTGCCTTCAACTGCTGCTCAATCGGCCACAACTCGACGAGCAGGCGGGCGCCCGGCGCTTCGGTCGGGCCCACCGTGCAATTAACGTGCAACAACTCGCCATCATCGCGCTTCAGCTCGATGTTCTGGCCGGTGTAGTTCCAGTCATGCGCCAGCGCGTTATCGAGCGCCGTCTGCAAAATATGCGAATAGGTGACAACAAAAGACAGTGGCCGCCCGGCCAGTACCTTGATGCTGGTTGCCAGCAGATTTTCAGCCGCCGGGTTGAGATAACGAATCGCCAGATGCTGGTCGAGCAGAATCACCGACGAAGACAAGTAATCCAGTCCACTCAACGGATGAGATGCTATCTTGGGCATGGGAATTTCTGGATGAGTACTGGTTCGTCAATCAGCGAAGATTGGTGATTTCCTTGCGAATCGCTTCAAGGTTGCGCTCATGCAGCGCAACCTTATCCTTGTATGGCTGGAGGCGATCAAGCACCTTCTGGAAGTTTTTTTCATCACCTGAGCGCACCGCCTCCTGCTCGGCGAGTTCTTTTTTCGCCTGCTCAAGATTCACCTGCTCGGCTGCCAGCTCACTCTCAAGAATCCTGCGACGATCCGTGTCACGCGAGCGCTGCGTATTATCGTCAACTTTCGGGAAAGCAGCAGGTGTCGGCGTTCTCGGCGCAGCCTTGCTGGCCGGCGCGGTATTAACGGGATCAAGATTGAGCTTCTTGCACTTGTTGGTCGAAACGTTTGAATAGGTGACATGCCCATCGGCATCGGTACATTTGTAAATGTCAGCCTGCGCAACCGAAACCGACATCAGCAGCAGAAAAATAGAGCAATGCGATGCAAGGTGTTTCATTTTCGTCCTATCCGTTTGTCGCTGTCAGTGTATTACAAACGCAAAAGGGTAACCGCCGGTGGACAAAAAAAGGACGGGCAAGCCCGTCCTTTTTCATTTGCCGCCTGATTAGCAGCTGTAGTACAGATCGAATTCGACCGGGTGGGTCGTCATACGAACCTTGTTAACTTCTTCCATCTTCAGGTCGATGTAGGCATCAATCCAGTCGCTGGAGAACACACCGCCACGGGTCAGGAACTCGCGGTCGGCGTTCAGTGCAGCCAGTGCTTCGTCGAGCGAGGCACAAACGGTCGGGATCTTTGCATCTTCTTCAGGCGGCAGATCGTAAAGGTTCTTATCCGCCGGATCGCCAGGATGAATCTTGTTCTGGATACCGTCGAGACCGGCCATCAGCAGCGCAGCGAAACACAGGTACGGGTTGGCGATCGGATCCGGGAAACGGGTTTCGATACGACGACCCTTGTCGGAAGCAACGTGCGGCACACGGATCGACGCCGAGCGGTTCTTCGCCGAATAAGCCAGCTTGACCGGTGCTTCGTAGTGCGGCACCAGACGCTTGTACGAGTTGGTACCCGGGTTGGTGATCGCGTTCAGC
>CAJBIL010000561.1 GCA_903953145.1 uncultured beta proteobacterium | reverse complement strand
ATGCACGAAATAGAAGCGCGCGCCGTCTTCAATGCCGTTCCATAGCGGATGCGTCTGCGACTGGCGAACCTCGTTCCAGCCCATGTGCGGCACTTTCAGCTTGTTGCCCTGCGCATCGACCATTTTATCCGCCGGAAAACGGCGCACGCGGCCGGCAAATACGCCAAGTCCCGGCACATCACCCTCTTCGCTATGCTCAAAAAGCATTTGCTGACCGATGCAGATGCCGAGAAACGGCTTATTTTTGGCAGCATCCAGCACGGCCAGGCGCAAACCACGCGCTTCGAGCTCGCGCATGCAGTCAGGCATCGCGCCTTGACCGGGGAACACCACGCGTCCGGCGGCGGCAACCACCGCCGGGTCTGCGGTAACAATCACTTCACGCCCGTCGGCCACATGCACCAGCGCCTGCCAGACCGAACGCAGGTTGCCCATGCCGTAATCGACCACAGCAATCGCACCGGCAGAAACGCCCATCAGAGCGTTCCCTTGGTCGAGGGAATACTGCCCGCAGCCCGTGGATCAAGCTCAGCCGCCATGCGCAGCGCACGGCCAAAGGCCTTGAACACGGTCTCGGCCTGATGGTGCGCATTCTCACCACGCAGGTTGTCGATGTGCAAGGTCATCAGCGCGTGATTGACCAACCCCTGAAAAAACTCATGCGTCAGATCAACGTCGAAAGCACCGATCATCGCGCGCTTGAATTCGACAAAAAACTCAAGCCCGGGCCGGCCGGAAAGATCAATCACGACCCGCGACAAGGCTTCATCCAGCGGCACATAGGCGTGACCATAACGGCGCAAGCCCTTCTTGTCGCCAAACGCTACCGCCAATGCCTGACCAATGGCGATGCCGATATCTTCGACCGTGTGGTGCGCGTCGATATGCAAATCACCTTTGGCCTCGACCTCCAGATCAATCAGGCCATGACGGGCGATCTGGTCGAGCATGTGATCAAGAAAAGCCACCCCGGTGGCGAACTTGCCCTGCCCGGTACCGTCCAGATTGAGACGAACGGTGATTTGTGTTTCGAGGGTATTTCTGGAAATTTCGGCTTGCCGCATGGAGACACCATCACAAAGTAGCAAAAAATATTGTTCCAGTAGGGTTCCAATGTTGTTTGAAACATTCCGGCGCATTGCGCCGCCTGAAACCTAGCAAAGCGCATGATACCATTTCAGGCTTAGCCAGCTAACAATGAACCGACGATGAGCCAATACTGGAGTGCCCTTGTTCACAGCCTGACCCCGTATGTTCCGGGAGAGCAGCCAAAGCTGCCGAATCTCGTCAAGCTCAACACCAACGAAAACCCCTATCCGCCGTCACCACACGCTGTGGCGGCGATGGCTGGCGAGTTGGGCAGCGGCGGGGGTAACGGAGAATCGCTGCGCCTTTATCCCGACCCGAATGCCGATTTACTCAAGCAAGCCGTTGCTGATTTTTTTTCGGATTGCGACATCACGCCCCAACAGGTTTTTGTTGGCAATGGCTCGGACGAAGTGCTGGCGCACACCTTTATGGCGCTACTCAAGCACGATGCGCCCATTCTTTACCCGGACATCACCTACAGCTTCTACCCGGTGTATTGCGGGCTATATGGCATTGACTACATCACCATGCCGCTGGATGAAAATTTTCAGATCCGCGTTGACGACTACCGGCAGAACAACGGTGGCATCATCTTCCCCAACCCCAACGCGCCGACCGGCTGCTTGTTGCCCTTGGCCGATATCGAAAAACTGCTGCTCGCACACGCACAGTCGGTGGTGATTGTTGATGAGGCTTACGTCGATTTCGGCGGCGAATCAGCGATTGCGCTGGTCAATCGATACCCCAACCTGCTGGTGGTGCACACGCTCTCCAAATCCCGCTCACTGGCCGGCTTGCGCGTGGGTTATGCAGTTGGCCACAGCGACCTGATCGAAGCGCTGGAGCGCGTAAAAAACAGCTTCAACTCCTACCCGCTCGACCGCCTGGCGATTGCCGGTGCAGCTGCCGCCATGGCTGATCGTGAGCATTTTGAAACAACACGTCAGGCCGTCATCAACAGCCGTGAAACGCTGACGGCTGAACTGCAATCCCTCGGTTTCGAT
>CAJBIL010000560.1 GCA_903953145.1 uncultured beta proteobacterium | reverse complement strand
CGGGACCTGCCGGAGTGGTTGCTGGCTAGTACCTTGAAACCCTGATTTCTTCTCGTAGCCCTCGTCTGATGCGTCCGGTAAATCAAACAAGTCGAGTTGTTCGAAAAAATGACTGGCATCAGTTATCGGCTGATGCGTTGTTGGCGCGGCTGAATACGGCGCTTGAAACAGGGTTGTCGGACAGCGAAGTGTTAGCACGGCGGGTCCTGCACGGCGAAAACCGCATCACGCCAAAGCCGGGCAAGGGGGCTTTGCTGCGCTTTGTCTTGCAATTTGCGCAGCCGCTGGTTGTTGTGCTGGTGCTGGCTGGCGGGGTGACTGCGTTGCTTGGCGAGTGGGTTGATTCCGGGGTGATTTTTGGGGTGACGCTGATCAATGCGCTGATTGGTTTCATCCAGGAAGGCCGTGCCGAGAATGCGCTGGCGGCGCTGGCGCAGTCGGTTAGCAGCGAAGTGACGGTGCTGCGCGGGGGCGAGAAACTTCGCCTGCCGTCAAGCGCGCTGGTGCCCGGCGACGTGGTGTTGCTGGCAGCGGGCGACAAGGTGCCGGCTGATTTGCGCCTGTTTCGTGCCAAAGAGTTGCAAGCCATTGAATCGGCGCTGACAGGTGAATCCACCGCGGTCGCCAAGCATAGCGATGCTTTGCCCGAAGACACGCTGCTCGCCGAGCGCGGCAACATGGCGTATGCCGGCACGGTGATGATTAGCGGGCAGGGCGCTGGCATTGTTATCGCCACGGGCGATGCGACGGAAACCGGCCGCATCTCGCGCCTTATCGCCGAAGCGCCGGATTTGTCGACCCCGCTGACCAAGAAAATGGCGGTATTCAGCAACTGGTTGCTGATCGCCATTGGTTTGCTTGCGATGTTTACCTTTGCCGTGGGACTGTGGCGCGGTGAGTCGGCCTTCGACATGTTTATGGCGGCGGTAGCGCTGGCCGTGGGCGCGATTCCCGAGGGCTTGCCGGCGGCGATGACGATCACGCTGGCGATTGGCGTGTCGCGTATGGCCAAACGCCGCGCCATTATTCGTAAGTTGCCGGCGGTCGAAACGCTGGGCAGCACGACGGTGATCTGCTCAGATAAAACCGGCACGCTGACCGAGAACCAGATGACGGTGCGTGCGCTGTACGCCGGTGGGGGGCGCGTGCCGGTGAGCGGCAGCGGCTATGCGCCAACGGGTGAGATTGCCGACAATGCGCCGATTGCCGGCGCGTTGCGCGAGTGTCTGCTGGCCGGCGCTTTGTGCAACGACGCCGGGTTGCGCAAAGCCGGGCGGCACTGGGAAATTACCGGCGACCCGACCGAAGGTGCGCTGCTGGTGGCGGCGCGCAAGGGCGGGCTGGATGAAAGTTCGCTGCACAAGCGCTTTCCCCGTGTCGACGAAATTCCCTTCGATTCGACGCGCCAGTACATGGCGACGCTGCACGACATTGATGGCACGCGCATCGCTTATTTCAAGGGCGCCATCGAGCAATTGCTACCGCGCTCATCAAGCATGCTCGATACGGCGGGGAAAGCCGTGCCGATTGACGCTCAGGGCATTGAGCAGGTAGCCGGCGAGATGGCCGCCGAGGGGCTGCGCGTGCTGGCCGTGGCGCGCTGGCGACCGGTTGCGGGTGAGGTTTTTAGCGCCGCGCAGATTGGCGCGAATCTTGACCGGGATCTGGAATTCATCGGCCTCGTTGGCATGATCGACCCGCCGCGACCGAAAGCGATCGCGGCGATCAAGACCTGTCACGCCGCCGGTATCGTGGTCAAGATGATCACTGGCGATCATGCTGTAACGGCGTTGTCGATTGCCTGCCAGATTGGTATTTCTAAAGCCGGTGACAAAGTGTTGACCGGTCGTGATCTGGCGTTGCTCGACGATCAGGCCTTGCGCGCCGTGGCGCAGTCGGTGAATGTTTTTGCCCGCGTTGAACCCGAGCAGAAGCTGCGTTTGGTGCGCGCCTTGCAGGCCGACGGCGAGGTGGTGGCGATGACGGGTGACGGCGTCAATGATGCGCCGGCGCTCAAGCAGGCCGACATCGGCATCGCCATGGGGCTGGCCGGCACGGATGTCGCCAAAGAAGCTGCCGACATGGTGCTTACCGACGACGACTTTGCCGCGATTGAAGCGGCGGTGGAAGAGGGGCGCGGCGTTTACGACAATCTGGTGAAGTTCATCACATGGACGTTGCCGACCAATTTTGGCGAAGGGCTGGTCATCGTGGCCGCCATCGTCGCCGGCACGACACTGCCGATTACCCCGCTACAGATTCTGTGGATCAACATGACCACCGCGGTTTTTCTCGGCCTGATGCTGGCGTTCGAGCCCATCGAGCGCGGCATCATGCAGCGTGCCCCACGCCGGCAGGGTACGGCGATTTTGAGCGGCGCGCTGGTCTGGCGCATCGTGCTGGTTAGCGTGCTATTGCTGGCTGGATCGTTCGGGCTTTTCTTGCTGGAACTGCAACAGGGTCACACTTTGCCCGAAGCGCGCACGGTGGCGGTCAATGTTTTCGTCGTGGTTGAGGCGTTCTATCTGTTTCAGT
>CAJBIL010000559.1 GCA_903953145.1 uncultured beta proteobacterium | reverse complement strand
CGTTCTTCAATGATGTCCATTGGCGCCGCGAGAGAGCCGGCACGCAGCAGCAATGCCGTGTCGTTGGCTTCCATCGTGCTCATGCTGCCGGAAATCTGCACACGACCGCCGCCGATTTCAGCGCGGATCACCGGCGCGGTCACGACTTCACCCTTGCCCTTTTCAATGAGCAGAATCGCCATCCGCTTGCCGACGTTTTCGCGGGTGATTTCCTTGAAAATACGGGCACCGGCAGAGTCGAGCGTGAGGTGCACCGCAGCTTCCTGCGTTTGCGTATCAAAGCCCGGCTGGGCGTCGGTCAGGCGGTCACCGGTCAGCACTACCTGTTTCTTGACCAGCAACGGCCTGCCGCCACGTTCGACGTAATACTCGGTACCAAACGGTATTTGTCCGCTCTGGGCAGCTTCCAGCGCCCCCGGCGTGTCATCGACCATGCGGATTTCGAGGGTTGCCGTGCGCCCGAGGATGTCCTTCGCTTTGGCCGTATCCTGCACGCCCGGCAGTTGCACCACAATGCGGTCAGCGCCTTGCTGCGCGATCACTGGTTCGGCAACGCCCAATTCATTGATCCGGTTGTGCAGGGTCGTAATGTTCTGCTTGATCGCGAATTCCTGAATACGTTTCATCGCCTCCGGCTTCAGCGTAGCAACCAGCCTGAGGTCGCTACCTTCACCCTGATCCGCGAGTTGCAGGTCGGGCTGGCTGTCTTCAAGCGCGATGCGCCCCTTGGTGCGCGTGTCGTTGTCGCGGAAGCGAACAACAATGCGCTCGCCTTCACGGCCAATGCCGGCATGGCGCACATTCTTGTCGCGCAGCAGGCTGCGCAGATCAGCACCCATCGAGTCCAGTCGCTTGGTCAACGCGCCTTTCATATCTACCTGAAGCAGGAAGTGCACGCCACCGCGCAGGTCAAGACCAAGGTACATCGGCAGAGCATTCAGGTTGGTCAGCCACTGCGGTGAGCTGGAAAGCAGGTTCAGCGCAATTACATATTGCGGGTTGCTGGCATCCGGGTTGAACTGCTTTTCGAGCAGATCCTTGGCTTTCAGCTGGGTATCAGTATCCTTGAGCCGAACCTTGACGCCGTTCGGGTCGAGGAACATCCCGTTGGTTTCAACGTTGGCTGCCTTCAACGTGCTCTCTACACGCTCAAGCGTTTTTACATCGGTTTTCAGCGTCACTTTGGCGCTGGAAACCTGTACGGCGGGCGATTCACCAAAGAAGTTCGGCAGGGTATAGATAAAACCGATCACCAGCGCGAAGGCGACAATGATGTATTTCCAGAGCGGATAGCGATTCATGGCAGCACTAAAAAATGAGGAGTAAGGGGTAAGGCGTGGAGAAGCGAGGTGTCCGGTTTGATGCCTGACGCCTCACTCCGCGCTCCTTACAGGTTTTTAAGCGAACCTTTAGGCAGAACGAGTTGAATTGCTGGCTTTTGCAGCTGGATTTCAACTTTGTCAGCGATTTCAACCATGATGAAACTGTCACCAACTTTGGTAATACGGCCGGCAATGCCGCCCTGGGTAATGATTTCATCCCCCTTGGCAAGCGCCTCGACCAGAGCCTTGTGCTCCTTGGCCTTTTTCATCTGCGGGCGAATCATGACAAAGTAGAGAACGACGAACATCGCCACCATCATTAGAATCTGTTCGTAACCACCACCGGCCGATGCAGGGGCGGCGGTTTGTGCGTAAGCGGTGCTGATCAGCACATGAGTCTCCTAGGGGGAATACGTTGAAAATTGACCGCGCATTGTATCACTACCCAACAATTACCCCTTGCTTGCAAGAATTCAAGGGCTGAGATCTAGTCGCTGAGAGTGTCACTTTACCTGCAAATTCCGCAGCGTCATCATGTCACGCCAGCTTGATTTGCCGCATCTGCTCACTGCGCCCGGCATGGAAGGCTGCAACCATCTCGCCAAGCTTGCCGGCGGCGATCGCCTCACGTAGTTCTCGCATCAACACTTGGTAGTAGTGGAGGTTGTGCATGGTGTTGAGCTGTGCGCCGAGGATCTCGCCGATACGGTGCAGGTGGTGCAGGTAGGCACGCGAGAAATTTTGGCAGGTGTAGCACTCGCAACTCTCATCAAGCGGGCGCGGGTCGTTCTTGTGTTGCGCGTTCTTGATCTTGATGTCGCCGTAGCGGGTGAATAGGTGGCCGTTGCGTGCGTTGCGCGTTGGCATTACGCAGTCGAACATATCGATGCCGTTTTGTACGGCATTGACGAGGTCTTCCGGTGTGCCAACGCCCATCAGGTAGCGCGGCTTGTTTTGCGGCAGGCGCGGTGCGGTATGGGCGAGGATGCGCGCCATGTCGTCCTTCGGCTCGCCGACCGAGAGGCCGCCGATCGCGAAGCCGTCAAAGTCAATGGCGGCCAGCCCGGCCAGTGACTCGTCGCGCAGGTCTTCGTACATGCCGCCCTGCACGATGCCGAACAGCGCGTTGCTGTTGCCGAGTTTGTCGTGTTCGTCACGCGAGCGCTGCGCCCAGCGCAGTGAGAGGCGCATCGAGTCGGCGGCTTCCTGGTGCGTGGCGGGGAAGGGCGTGCATTCGTCGAAGATCATGACGATGTCGGAATTGAGTACGTGCTGGATGCGCATCGACTCTTCGGGCGTCAGGAAGAGCTTGTCGCCGTTGATCGGCGACGAGAACTTGACGCCTTCCTCGCTGATCTTGCGCAGCGCGCCGAGCGAGAAGACCTGAAAGCCGCCGGAATCGGTGAGGATCGGGCCGTTCCAGCCCATGAATTTGTGCAGGCCGCCGTGTGCGGCGATCACTTCCAGCCCCGGCCGCAGCCAGAGGT
>CAJBIL010000558.1 GCA_903953145.1 uncultured beta proteobacterium | reverse complement strand
CCCGAAATCCTGCGCTCGTCGCTGGCCGGCGTCATCCTGCGCATGAAGGCGCTACGCATCGGCGACGTCGAGGACTTTCCCTTCATCGAAGCGCCGCCGCCGAAGGCGATCAGCGACGGCTACCAGCTGCTGCTCGAACTCGGTGCGGTGACCGAGGACAACGCGCTGACGCCGATCGGCCAGGAACTGGCGAAGATGCCGCTCGACCCGCGCGTCGGCCGCATGATCGTCGCCGCGCGCGACGAAGGCTGTCTGCGCGAGGTGCTGATCATCGCCGCCGCGCTGACCGCGCAGGACCCGCGCGAACGGCCGCAGGACCGGCAGGGCTCGGCCGACATGGCGCACAAGAAGTTCGACGACGAGAAGTCCGAGTTCCTCTCCTGGCTCAAGCTGTGGAACTGGTACGAAGGCGAAATCGAACACAAGAAGTCGCAGCGCAAGCTGGTGCAGGCCTGCCACGAGAACTTCCTCTCGGCGCTGCGTATGCGCGAATGGCGCGACGTGCATAGCCAGTTGCACGGCCTCGCCGCCGAGCACGAGTGGAAGGAAAACCAGATTCCGGCGAGCTATGAGTCCATCCATCGAGCCTTGCTCGCCGGCCTCTTGGGCAACATCGGCTGCAAATCCGAGGATTCCTCCCACTACCTCGGCGCGCGCGGCATGAAGTTCCTGATTCATCCGGGCTCAGCGCTGCAAAAAAAGGCAGGCAAATGGATCGCCGCCGCCGAGATCACCGAGACGACCAAGCTCTACGCGCGCTGCGTGGCGCGCATCGAGCCGGAGTGGCTGGAGCAGGTCGGCGCGCACCTGATCAAGCGCAGCTGGTTCGATCCGCACTGGGAGAAGAAGGCGATGCAGGTCGTCGCCTTCGAGCGCGCTACGCTTTACGGCATCGTTGTCAATCCGCGCAAGCGGGTGAATTTCGGGCCGATGAACCCGCAGGAGTCGCGCGAGATTTTCATCCGCCAGGGGCTGGTCGGTGCCGAAGTCGCCGAGGAGTACGAACGGCGCTGGGCCTTCTACACGCACAACCACCAGCTGATGCTCGACATCGAAACGCTCGAACACAAGTCGCGGCGGCCCGACGTGCTGGTCGACGACGAGCTGATTTTCGCCTTCTACGACCAGATCATCCCCGAAGGGATCACCGGCGGCGCCGAGTTCGACAAATGGCGGCGCGAGGCCGAGCGCGACAATCCCAAGCTGCTCTATCTGAAGCGCGAAGACCTGATGCGGCATGAGGCGGCCGGCATCACCACCGAGGCCTTTCCGCACCACATCAAGCTCGGTGGCGTCGATTTTTCGCTGAGCTATCACTTCGAGCCGGGAACGCCTCGCGACGGCGTGACGATGAACGTGCCGCTCGCCCAGCTCAACCAGATTCCGGCGGCGCGCTGCGAGTGGCTGGTGCCGGGCCTGCTCAAGGAAAAGGTCATTCAGCTGGTCAAAACGCTGCCGCAAAAGATACGCTCCAAGCTGGTGCCGGTGCCCGACTTTGCAGCCGAGTTCGTTGCCGCCGTGCCGCCGTCGGACAAACCGCTGGTGCCGGCGCTGATCCACTTCATTCTGCAATCGCGCGGCCTCAACGCGCGCGGCTGGGAAATCACGCCGGATGCCTTCCGTCCTGATGCGCTGCCGGCACATTTTTCCTTCAACTTCAAGCTAGTCGATGAAAATGAGCGCCAGCTCGGCATGAGCCGCAGCCTGACCGAGTTGCGTGGTGAATGGGGCGGCAAGGCCAAGCAGGAATTCGCCGAACTGCACGAAACGCCATCCGAATACGCGGGGATGACCGACTGGACGTTTGGCGAGCTGCCTGAGTTGATGGAAGTTGAGGTTGGAAATGGTGGCAACAGCAGCGGCGGCGGGCAAACGGTGCTCGGCTACCCCGGCCTGTCGGACGACGGCGACAGCGTTTCGCTGTGCATCTTCGACTCCCCGGAAGAGGCGCGCGAGGCGCATGCCGAAGGCTTGCTGCGCCTGTATCTGCTGCAGTTCCGCGAGCAGGTAAAGTATTTCGAGAAGAACCTGCCGGGGCTGACGCAGATGGGCATGCAGTTCATGCCGCTCGGCTCGCTCGACGATTTGCGCAAGCAGCTGATTGGGCTGGCTTTCGCGCGCGCCTGTCTGGTCGAGCCGTGGCCGACCGACGCGGTGAGCTTCAAGGCGCGCTGTGCCGATGCCAAATCACGCCTCGGTCTGCTGGCGCAGGAAATCTGCCGGCTGGTCGGGCAGATCCTGACCGACTGGCAGGCGCTACAGAAAAAGCTGATCGCTTTCAAAACCTACGCTGCGGCGTATCAGGACATCGAGAAGCAACTGGGGCGGATGATCGGTAAGCGCTTCATTGCAGAGACGCCGTTTGAGCGCCTGCAACATTATCCGCGCTACTTGAAGGCCATCGCGTTGCGCCTCGACAAGCTCAAGGCCGACCATCTGCGCGATGCGCGACTGATGGCGGAGTATGCGCCGTTGTGGACGAACTACGAGCGGCGTGCCATCGTGCTTGCCAAGCAGGGCGTCGTTGATCCGCAGGTCGAGCAGTTTCGCTGGATGCTCGAAGAATTACGCGTACAGCTGTTCTCGCAGGAACTGCGCACGCCGGCACCGGTGTCGAGCAAACGGCTTCAGAAAATGTGGGAGGGAATGTAAATGGGTGATGTCGTTCTGGCGTTGATTCGCACGCTGGCTACACTGGGTCGCGGGCGGGTCTGGGTTTTGTTGTTCGGGCCGGCGGTCCTGGCGCTGCTTGTCTGGGTCGGGCTGATGGTGTTTTCCCTCGATGTGCTGGTTTCCGGTTTCCTTGAACTGCCGCCAATGAGCTGGCTTACGGCGTGGGGGGCGGTCTGGCTGGGCAAGCTGTTTGCCGTACTCGGCGGCTGGTTGCTTATTCTTGCTGCCGCGTATCTGACGTCGATGTTGCTGGCGGCAATTTTTGTTTTGCCGCTGTTGCTCAATCATGTGGCAAGCAGCGACTACCCGACGCTGTCACGTATGGGCAAGGACAGCGTTACCGCGTCAACCTGGAACAGTATTTCGGCGGCGCTGCTGTTCATATTCGGCTGGGTTGTGACCTTGCCGCTCTGGCTGATTCCCGGTGTCGGGCTGTTTCTGCCGCTGTTCTGGATGGCCTGGCTTAACCGCCGTACCTTTGCCTACGATGCGCTGGCCGTGCATGCGACTGATGCCGAGTGGCGCACCCTGCGCCGCGAGCATTCCCGACCGCTGCTGATACTCGGCCTCACGTTGGCCCTGGTCGCGCACATTCCATTCGTCGGTCTGCTGGCGCCGACACTTGCGGCGCTGGCTTACATTCATTACACCCTGGAGGCGCTACGCCGCATGCGAAAAGGTGCGGAGGGCGTCATCATCGACATTGGCGGAGGCAGCGCATGAACTTTGGCGCAATCATCATCGGCGACGAGATTCTGTCGGGCAAGCGCATTGATAAACATTTCGCCAAAATAACTCAGCTGCTCGGCGCGCGTGGCTTGCGTTTGTCTTGGGCCGAGTATCTGGGTGATGAGCGTCAGCGCATTGCCGCGACGCTCAAACGCAGCTTTGCAGCCGGTGACGTGGTATTCAGTTTCGGCGGTATCGGCAACACCCCGGACGACCAAACGCGGCAGGCCGCCGCCGAGGCGCTTGGCGTTGATCTTTTACTGCATCCTGATGCCGAGCGCGAGATTCGCGGCCGCTTTGGTGATGAGGCTAATCCCATCCGGATGCTGCTTGGTACTTTTCCGCGCGGTGTCGATATTGTGCCCAACCCGTTCAACCGCATCCCCGGTTTTCGCGTGCGCGATCATCACTTCCTGCCGGGCTTCCCGCAGATGGCGCACCCGATGGCCGAATGGGCGCTCGATACCTTCTATGCCGATCTGTTCAACCGCAACCCGGTGGTCGACAAAGCCTTTCTGCTTACCGGGCCGAACGCTTACGAAAGCGCATTGCTTGATCTGATGGAACGCATCGTTGCCAATTACCCGGCGTTACGGCTGTTCAGTCTGCCTTCGGTGGGTGAGGACGGGCAGCGGCGACACCTTGAGTTGGGCGTTGAAGGTGAGGTGGCGCTGGTTAATCAGGCCATGGAGGAGATTCGTCAGGAGGTTGAACGGCGCGGCATTACATGGCAGTGGCGCGCGTAATCACACCGTCGTGAACGACAAAACCCCGGCAATGCCGGGGTTTTTGAGGAAGCGTAGTGGTTTTTGCTTACTTCTTCTTGGCAGCTGCTGCAGTTGCCGAAGCTGCCTTGGTGGTTGCGCTGGAGGCAGCCTTAACGTTGGCATCGGCGATGTCCGTCATTTGCTTGGCCATCTGCGACATGTTTTCGTAAGCCTTGGTCGAAGCTTGCAGCATCTGCTTCATTGCAGCGCTGAACACATCGCCGCCGACCGGTGCGCTGGCGGAGGTTTTATCGATGGCGCTCGAAGCGTTTTTGGTGAAGGTGCTGTACTGGGCTTCCATCACAGAAGTGATTTCTTTCTGCATGCTGGCAGCCAGGTCAGACACGCTGCGTGCGTAATCAACCATCTTGTTGACGTTGGGCTGTGCAAGGGCGCTGTTGATCTTGGCCAGTTCCTTCGGGTCTTTTACGCTCATCAACTGCTGCGTATTGGCGACGCTGGCGTTGAAGAAGTCGCGGCTGGCGGCGAGGTTCAGTGCGGCAAGTTGCTCCATGCCGTTAAAGGCGCTACGAACCAGTGTCATCATGACTTCAGCGTTGGCTTTCTGGCTTTGGGCGAGTTGTTCGAGATTGATATTGCTCATTGTTGATGCCTCCGTAAATGTTTGTGGTGGAACGCTTGACGGTCAATTGAGCAACTGCGAAAACATCAACAACAACGCTTGCCCGGTTACCGCCGTAAAACTTAACTATAGACTATCGATATGACAAACTGAATTTCAGTTGCAAAAAACCCCCGGAACTAGTCCGGGGGTTTTTTTGAAGAACTAAGCTTACTTCTTCTTGCCGGTTGCGGCGGTAGCGCCAACAGCCTTGACCGTTGCGTTCGTTGCGGCAGCAACGTTGGCTTCAGCGATTTCAGCAACTTGCTTGGCAGCCTTGTTCATGCTGTCGAATGCGGAGGTAGCAGCAGCGATGGCCGACTTGACAGCGGACACAGCAACATCGGAACCAGCCGGTGCATTCTTCGAAGCCTTGTCCAGCAGGCCAGCCACTTGCTTCTGGAAGTCACCGAACTGACCTTCGAGGAGCTTGGAAACTTCTTCTTTCGACTGAGCCGAAATTTCGTAAACGCTACGGGTGTAGGCAACTGCTTTTTCAACGTTCGGCTGGGTCAGCGAAGCCTGGATAGCGATGGCTTCTTGCGGGTCCTTGGCACCGAGGATAGCCTTGGTGTTTGCAACGCCGTCTTCGAGCAGCGAACGGGCGGTGTTCAGGTTCAGGGCAGCGATGCGCTCAGCGGAGGCAAGGGCGGTGTTAGCAAGGGTCAGCATGGCTTCAACGGAAGCTTTGT
>CAJBIL010000557.1 GCA_903953145.1 uncultured beta proteobacterium | reverse complement strand
TGCCCAGATACGGGAATCGCCACCGAGATCGCGCAGCGCTTCATTGACGCCATATCCCAACCCATCAGACTAAGAGGCTCAGATACGACCGTGAAGGTCGGTGCAAGCGCTGGCGTCGCTCACATTACTGACGGAGAAGCTAATGCCGAAGCGGTTATGAAGAATGCCGACTCAGCTCTGTATCTGGCGAAATCCGGTGGCAAGAATCGTGTTGCAGTGTTTCAACCATAGCGCATAGACCTGTTGCGATTGAGGACGCAGTCGAGCCGAGATATAGCCAATCAAATAACTGCAGTGGGCGCTGCAGCCACCATTCACTATGCCTTTGTCAAGAGACCGCAATCAGCCTGGAACCGACGTTGCCGGAGATTTTCAAGATTTGTTGGGTCGATGACTCTTCCAGACTAGGAGCTGCCGTTGAGGTTCGACGGAACGTCAATTGATTTATGCTGAATGCGTTATTGAAATTGGGGGGGGGTACGAACGTCAGTTAACCAACACAGGCCGGTCAGTGATGGAGTAGGTTAAGCATGCACCTGATGAATCGACTGAACGGCCAACCGCATCCCCATCGCCTTGAGAATCGCCGATAGCGTTTTCAATTCAGGATTCCCCTGCTCGGACAGCGTGCGATAAAGCGTATGGGCATTCACATCTGCCTGACGCGCCACCTCCTGAACGCCGCCAAACGCCTTGCTGAGACTGCGTAGCGCCAGCATTAGATCGGTTTCGTCGCCATCGACCAGTACGGAGTTCAGATACTCAGCCGCAAGATCCGGGTCGCGGCGGAACATTTCAACCGTTGCTTCATCGTGAGTCCGGTGTGCTTTAGCCATTCGCTTCTCCCAATCTTTCAAAAGTCCAATCGCCCGATCAATATCTCTGTTCTGTGACTTCTTGTCACCACCACTAGTAAGCAATATCACCTGATTACCCACCTGTGCGTAATAGACGCGGTATCCGGCTCCGACATCAATCCGTAGCTCGCTGATCCCGTCTCGCAATGGCTTGCAATCCCCAAACAATCCAGTCTCAACGCGTGCGACACGCTTGATAACCGCGATTTTCGCTATACGGTCACGTAGCCCGTCAAGCCAAGTCTGATCTGTTCAGAATACAATCAATCCATCACTGGTTAAACCACATCCCCTCTCTTGACCAAGCAGCGCATCCGCTTTGCGACGTATTTTTTTCTACTGACCATCTTCCTGTCGGTCCAGTGGGCGTCGCCACATGCCCATCTCGCAGGGGCGCATGAGCATAGCGGTGACAGACACCATCACAGTGCCGAAATCCATGCTCACCAAGCCATTGCGCAGCATCATCCTGATGCAATCGATAACGACAATCCCGGCCATTCTCATGATGCCGGTGCGTGGGTCATTGACCTAGAGCATCCACAACTACCATCCAGTGGCCAACAACTGGATCTTTGTCCCATTGTGTTGGCAACCGGGTTCCGGTTCCCGACTCTCCTTCTTCGTTTCAGATCACCTGAGAACGTCAACCCGCTCCCGGATCTCCTACCGGCACACGTTGGCCAATCGCGAGCACCGCCCCCGCTCGCCTGACTTTTCGTAAAGAAGTCATTGCCTCGCAGCCTTTAGCCTGCGAGCGAATTCAATTTTTATTGGGGTAATCATGTTCTCTGCGACAAAACTGTCACGATGGTTTGCTGCATTGGCTATCGTATTAATCGTCGGTCAGGCGTTTGGCCATGGCATGTCGGAAGCGGAAAAGCACTCCATCCTGGATGGCGGCAACTGGCGCTATCTCTGGCTTGGCGCGACCCACATGCTTTCCGGCTACGACCACCTACTGTTCGTCTTTGGCATCGTATTTTTTCTGTCCAGCTTCAAAGACATCGTCAAATACATCACGGCATTCACCGTGGGCCATAGCGTGACACTGATCTGGGCGACGTTCAATGCTGTGCAGGTCGATTATTTCTTGATTGATGCCATCATCGGCTTAAGCGTCAGCTACATCGCCTTCTCCAATCTGGACGGCTTCAAGCGGGTACTTGATATCAAAGCACCTAGCCTTCTGGTCATGATTTCCAGTCTGGGCCTGATCCACGGCTTGGGGTTATCGACACGCCTGCAGCAGTTACCACTCAACAAAAACGAACTGCTGATGAACATCATCTCGTTTAACGTCGGCGTCGAGCTTGGGCAAATTACCGCCTTGGCTATCATGCTCATACTGCTGGCCAGTTGGCGCAAGCGGGCGTCGTTCAAGCCGTTCAGTTTGGCGGCTAACTACACCCTGATCGGTGCCGGTTTGTTCTTCTTCCTGATGCAGATGCATGGTTACTCGCACGTGACGCACCCGGATGAGTTCGGCTTCAGCGCGGATAACCATATCCACGAGCACATCAAGATGGATCAGGAGAATGCCGCCCGTATCCGCAAGGAAAGTGGTCGTGTGACCATCGACTGATCGGAGAGCTATGCGTAAGCTATTCTTTGCTTTTGGTTGCTGTTTCGCTGTTGCAATATCCGGTTGCGATTCCGACCATGGACATTCACATAGTCTGGGTGGAAGTCATGCACCCCAAGCCCCGTACTCACAGAAGCCTGCTGATCACCACAAGTCCATCGACTAATTTATAAGGAACTCATCATGCGCACCATTCCTACCGCTCTTGTCATCTCGTCACTTCTATTCGGCTCCGTCTCATTCGCGGGTACCGACCACGAGCATGGCCCAGGAGGCAGTCATACCCACGGTCCGATTTCATCGACTGCGGCGATCAAGAAGGCCGAGAAACAGGTCAAGAAACTCATCGAAGGCGGGAAGCTAGACAAAAGCTGGAGTGGCATCAAGGCGACTGAAGCCACACAAAAGGATTTCGGTCGAGGGCCAGAGTGGGTCGTGACTTTCAAGAATGCGAAGGCCGAAGCTAACAAGCAGACCGTCTATGTTTTCTACACATTGACGGGTACCTACATGGCGACCAACTTCACGGGTCAGTAATCAAAACGCAAGGGAGGGTCTGATTGCTCCCTTGCGCAACTATCCATTATGTAATGACGATGCGCGAACACGAATCAGCCGTCTGAAGGCATGCTCATGTGGATCACACCAAAACTGTCGTACCCGAATCAAGTCACAGGACACTTCACCCAATGAAGGTCATTGAAGCCTTTGGCAAGCCAGGCATACAAGCCGCACTGACGGCCGCACTTCTATTCGGTGCTGGCACGCCATTGGCTAAAGCGCTCTTGACCAGCATCAGTCCTTGGCTCATGGCCGGCCTGTTGTATCTCGGAGCAGGGCTTGGACTAACCCTCTATCGCACGCTGACCCATTCGCCCAAGGTAGAGCTACCCCGTCATGAGCGATTCTGGTTTGCGGGGGCCATCCTGTTTGGCGGCACCCTAGCCCCCATCCTCTTGATGGTCGGACTCAGCGGTATGCCAGCGTCGGCAGCATCGCTACTGCTCAACGCCGAAGGAATATTCACCGCACTGTTGGCGTGGTTCGCTTTCAAAGAGAATTTCGATCACCGTATCGCGATGGGAATGGCCGCCATAGCCGCCGGTGCCTTGATACTCAGTTGGCCAGGTGAAGTGCAATTTGCAGGGCTCTGGCCGACCCTCGCTGTCCTGGGCGCTTGCTTATTCTGGGGCATCGACAACAATCTGACGCGCAAAGTGTCGCTCTCCGACGCGACATGGATTGCGTCTGTTAAAGGATTGGTGTCAGGCACCGTCAATTTGACACTGGCCTTTGCGCTGGGTGCAAGCCTCCCAAGCTGGCCTAACATTGCCGGTGCGATGGTGGTTGGCTTCCTCGCGTATGGCGTCAGCGTCGCCCTGTTTGTCACTGGCTTACGTCACCTAGGTACCGCACGAACGGGCGCTTACTTTTCCATTGCCCCATTCTTTGGGGCTGGCCTTGCCTTGCTCATGGGCGATACTTTGACTTGGCAATTATTGCTGGTGGGTTTATTGATGGCTTGGGGAACGTGGTTGCACTTGACCGAACATCATGCCCATGATCACGTCCATGATTCCCTGGAACATGAGCATGAGCATTCCCATGACGAACACCATCAACACGAACACGACTTTCCAGTGCATGGCGCAAAGCACCGGCATCCGCATCGCCACTCACCGCTGACCCATAGCCACGCGCACTATCCGGATGTGCATCACCGGCATAGTCATTGAAATACTGGCGTGCGCTACATCTTTGGAGGCCAGTTGTGTTGCTCCTTCTGCAGAAAGCTTTTCGAGCATCGCCTGCGCTGCCTCTGCGCGCAGGGGCACGAAAGTACGCTGGTAACCGGCGGTGCCGCTTGCAACACCGGTGTCCCAGCGTCGACTTTTCAACGCCGGAGATGCGTTATCGATGCGCCAGCATTCAGCAGACGGTTTCTTCCCGTGTGCATT
>CAJBIL010000556.1 GCA_903953145.1 uncultured beta proteobacterium | reverse complement strand
TTAATCAGCCGCAGGCCGGGGATGTCACGCGGGAATAACGCGAGCAGCGTCGGCACGGCGTGCAGCACGGTAATGCCGTGCGTCTCAAGCGCCTGCGGCAAGACATCCGGGTCGCCAACAATCTCTCGCGGCGCGAGCCATAGCGTCGCGCCAACCAGATAGGAAATCCAGATTTCCTCAAACGACATGTCGAAGGCCACCGAGAAGCCCTGATAGACACGATCCTCCTCACGCACGCCAAGCACCGCATTCTCACTGCGTAAAAAATGGCAGATGCTGAGTTGGCTGATGCAAATCCCCTTTGGCTTGCCAGTCGATCCGGAGGTATAAATGACATAAGCCGGGCTGTCAGGCGTGAAATCCTCGTCGCGGCGAATCAGCGCGGTGTAAGGCGGGAGCGCAGCCAGCGCATCAAGCAAATCTTCGAGCACCCAGAGCGGCCGCGTGAAACCCGCGAGCAAGGGCAGTTGCGAACGGCAGGTGAGCAGGCCGGGGCTCTGTGCGTCATCAAGGCAGACTTCAATACGCGCCATCGGCGTATCGGCATCAAACGGCAGCCAGGCCGCGCCGGCCTTGGCAATACCGGCCTGCGCAACGAGCAGATCAATGCCGCGCGGCAGCCAAAGACCAATCATCTGCCGGCTGCGCACGCCCCGCGCCAGCAGGCAACTGGCAACGCGATCCGCCGCGCTGTTCAACTCGCCATAACTGAGCGTGCGCTCGCCAAAGATCAGCGCGATTTTCTCCGGCAAGCGCGCGGCAGTTGCCTCAAGCAAATCGGGTAAGGTTTCACGCTTCAGCAGATCAGGCCGCTGCGGGCCACGTAAAACCATAGAGATGCTCGGCAGGATATAGAGGTAATAAGTGGGCGATTTTACTACTGCGGCAAAGCAACTTCGACAAACAGATTTTCTGATCGCTGGCGAACCTCCGCATCGCTGCAACCCGCACCAGATGGCGATCTAGCGCATCAACTTCACGCAAAGCCAATGAATACGGGCACCTTCAGAGATCAGCCATGCCAGATCAAGCATCCATGCGCCTTGCAAGGTGCATGGCTATTGTGTGCCAGATAAAAAACCAACAACGAAGCAGCGTGGAGCTTGCTTAGAAGCCTTGCAAAAGCAAATCAATTGCGGCCACGATTTCATCACGACGGTCTTCCACGGTGAACATTTTGTCCTTTAATTCTTTGACGGGCATGGCGGCCATATACTGCGTCACCATCGAACAGGTTTCTCCGTTCAACTCAAACAATGGGTTCAGCGTTCGCGCCGGTTTGGGCGCAATAGCGAGCGGCAGCAAGGGAACCACCATGCGGACATTCAAGTGGCTATGAACATCGGCCTGCACATCCAGAAGATAGCCGGCGTTACCTGGGTTTGGGTAGATCGCGTATTTAGCCATTAGAACATCCTGTACTTTTCCAACGGCAAGCCGTGTTTTTCAACGTACGCGTTTGAGCTCTCAATCGCCGCCCAATTCTCTGCCACCCAAAGCGCCGCCCGTTTCTCTGCAACTGCTTTAGCGACGCCGGCTTCAGCAGCTTGTGAGATATTGATACGCAAGACCTTGGCTTCGGTCAGAAGCGTCTCTGCCAGGGAAACGTTAGTGGCTTTCTTGGGCGCATTCAAATAAGCGTTAATTTCAGGCATGACTGACTCCTTTAGCTTGGTTTAGAAATAACAATATAACAAATGCGCATTAACAACGACATCAGCAATGCGCATTTTGCACGGTTGCGTAGCAAGATGAAATCAGGCAATAAAAAACCGCTTCATCGCTGCAACCCCCGCCAGATGGCGATCTAGCGCATCAACTTCACGCAAATCCAATAAATACGCGCACCTTCAGAGATCAGCCATGCCAGATCAAGCATCCATGCGCCTTGCAAGGCGCCAAAGTGACGTTACCTCGGCGGCCCGCGCAGCATGCAGCGGGTCACTTGCATCGCTAACGCGCGGATGCGTCGGGCGAATATCGATGTGGGCGATGACTTGCAAGCCGGCGGCTTCGATCAGATTAAGCAGTTCGGCGCGTGAACGCAGACCGAGATGTTCGGCGATGTCCGAGAGAATCAGCCAGCCTTCGCCTTGCGCGTCAAGATGTGCGGCCAGCCCGGCGAGGAAGCCGCGCAGCATGCGGCTTTCCGGGTCGTATACCGCGTATTCGAGTGGCGAGCTCGGGCGGGCGGGTAGCCACGGCGGGTTGCAGACGATCAGCGCGGCTTTTCCGGCGGGGAAGAGGTCAGCCTGTTCGACCTCGACCTGGGTGCTCAGCCCGAGCCGCGCCAGATTGTCGCGCGCGCAAGCCAGGGCGCGTGCATCCTGATCGGTGGCGACGATGCGGGCGATACCGCGACGGGCGAGGACGGCAGCGAGGACGCCGGTGCCGGTGCCAATGTCGAACGCGAGGTTGTTTTGCGCCAGCGCTGCCGGCAGCGGAGCCTCGGCGAGCAGTTTGACGTATTCACTACGAATCGGCGCGAATACGCCGTAGTGCGGGTAAATGCGCTCGCCGAGCGCACTGACCTCAACACCTTTCTTGCGCCATTCGTGGGCGCCGATCAAGCCGAGCAGTTCGCGCAGCGAGGCAACGAAGGATTCGTTTTTTTGTTCGCCGGCAGCGCCGTAGGCCTCACTACAGGCTTGATGCACATCGGGTGCACGACGTAGCGGGACCTGGTAATCGCGCTCGAAAGGAATCAGCAGCATACCGAGCGTGCGCGCCCGTTGCGATTGAGCGAGGCGATGCTGGTTAAACGCGGCGGCGGGGGATGCAGCCGCTTTGCGCGGCTTGCGTTCGAGGCGCCGGGCCATTGCCTGCAACAACTGACGGGCGTTCTGGAAATCGCCGCGCCAGAGTAGCGCGGTGCCTTCGCAGGCCAGCCGATAGGCGGCATCGGCGGTGATCCGGTCGTCGGCGATAACGACGCGCTTCGGCGGCGGTACGGCGCTCCCGGACTGCCAGCGCACGGCGCATTCTTCGCCGTTTTCAACCCATTGCAGGCGCATCAGCGGCAACGGTTGATCGCATCACGCGTTTCAAGCGCAACGCGGCGGGCGGCTTCGACATAGGCATTGGGGTTGTTTTTAGCAGCGTCATTGCCACTTTTTGCGTCTACGCCGGCGTAAAGGATGGCACGCGAGGAGTTGATCATCAGACCGCTGCCGTTGCGCGTGCGGCCGGCCTGCACGGTGGCTTCAATGTCACCACCTTGCGCGCCAATGCCGGGAACCAGCAACGGCATATCGCCAACCAGCGCACGCACGCGGGCGATTTCATTGGGGAAAGTAGCGCCAACAACGAGCGCGCACTGGCCGTCGCGATTCCATTGATCGGCCACCAGCCGCGCCACACGCTCATAGAGCTTTTCGCCGCCGACATCAAGAAACTGCAAATCACTGCCGCCCGGATTGGAAGTGCGGCACAGCAAAATGACGCCTTTCCCCGGGTAGGCCAGATAGGGATCAATCGAGTCGCGGCCCATGTAGGGGTTGACCGTGATGGCATCGGCCTGAAACCGCTCGAAGGCTTCGATGGCATATTGCCCGGCCGTGCTGCCGATATCGCCGCGCTTGGCGTCGAGGATCACCGGCACGCCGGGATGCCGTGCATGGATATGCGCGATCAGCGCTTCAAGCTGGTCTTCCGCGCGGTGCGCGGCAAAGTAGGCAATCTGTGGTTTGAAACAGCAGGCGAGGTCGGCAGTAGCGTCGACAATGCCGGTGCAGAATTCGAGAATCGCCCCGGGCTTGCCTTGCAGATGTGCCGGGAAGCGCGCCGGGTCAGGGTCTAGGCCGATACAGAGCAAGCTGTTGTTATTTGCCCAGGCAGCGGTGAGGGATTCAATGAAATTCATGGCAGCGCATCGGTTTGGTCGGAAGACGGGATTTTACTTTATTGCAGGTGCTACCATGACGCTGGATAGCAATGGGTCAGAAGACGCACCGCGCAACGTAGCGCAAGGGAGCCCTATCACGGGGCAAGGCAAGGAATTCGAGAAAATGAGAACGCTAGGATCTCGTAAAGAACGACCAATCAGCCGTATTGCTTCCGGCGTTCTGCTGGCCGAAGGGGCGCGCTTCAATGACGAAATTCATCGGCTGCCGACGGGCAACAGAACATTCATTCCCAAAGGTTTGTATTGTTTCATGACACATGCTGAAGCCAATCAACATCAACTGGATTGCCTGACCAGAGGCATGGCAAAAATTGCGCAGGAGCGTGCAGATGGCGGAAGCTGAGGCGTATTGCCGGCCTGCATCACTGGATGACTTGAAATCACTGGTTCGTTCACTAAATCAGGAAGCTGTCGATTACCTGCTAATCGGCGGCTATGCTTTGTTTGTTCATGGTTATCACCGTGCGACCACTGACATTGACGTACTTGTGCCGGCAACGAAAGAATCCGGCGAAAAGGTCAAGGCTGCACTCATGGTGTTGCCTGACCAGGTTGCAAAAGATCTGGAGCCGTCGTGGTTTAGCGAAGGGGAAAACATTCGCGTTGCCGACGCTTTCCTTGTTGATGTGATGCTGAATGCCTGCAGGGAAACCTACGAGACATTGCAGCAGTTCATGGTGACGGTTGATCTGGAAGGGGTTCCTGTTCGGACTGTGAGCCTGGAAGGTCTGCTTCGTACCAAGCAAACAATGCGCGACAAGGATGTGGCAGACCGGCATATCCTGGAACGCGCAATCAACACCTTCAAGGCAACCTGAGCCGCTAAGGAACGCCAACGAAACAACTTCCCTGTTGTCGGGTTTTAACCCGACATGTCGGGCTGAAGCCCGAC
>CAJBIL010000555.1 GCA_903953145.1 uncultured beta proteobacterium | reverse complement strand
GCGATGCGCGGCACCAGCCAGTGGTCTTTGTTCATGCCGAAGGCGACGCCCAGGTGCAGGGCATCGTCATTTTTCCATGGATCGTGACCAAACACGCCGGCGAGCAGCCAGATTGCGCATAAGGCCAGCACACCAAGCTGCGCGAGCAGTGTGGTTGGCAAGTCTTTGCGCTGGGTCAGAAAGGGCATGTGGGGTTACGGAGCCATGAAAAAAGGCAGCCCGCAGGCTGCCTTTTATTGTCAAAAAGGCGACAAAAGGCGACTTATGCGGCCTTTTTGTTGTACTTTTTGTTGAAGCGCTCGACACGGCCAGCGGTGTCAACGATCTTTTGCTTGCCGGTGTAAAACGGGTGACAGGCGGAGCAGACTTCAATGTTCAGCGGTTTGCCGCTGGTGGAGCGGGTCTTGAACTTGTTGCCGCAGCTACAGCTGACGTCGATTTCGACGTAGTTGGGGTGAATGCCTTGTTTCATGTTCGTATCCTTACCTACCTGAACCTACCTGAAGGGGCGCTCGCAGGGAGCAAAAGCGCGATCCGTGAATTTGGCGAATCGACAGAACGCAGGATTATGCTCGGATTCAGGATCCGATGCAATATGGTCAACTTTCATCGCGTCAACTTTCATCGCGTCAAAATTTTTGTGTGGCGTTTTCTGGCAACGATTCGTTCACACAAGCTTCACAGTAATGTAACGCGGCATCTCTAACGTGTCGGTTCTCTCAAGGCGTGTGTGGTTTGTGGTTTTCCCGCACCTTGCGCCACACCCGCTTCGACTTGACCCGGGTGTCATGATTCCCGACTGGAGCTGCATCCCATGCGTTTTCTTGAACCTGTCGTCACCGCCATCGGCCATCTGCCGTTTCGCAACAAGCTGCGCGTCACCGCGACCATCTTCGGCATTCCCTTGCTGATTCTGGCCGGCATGCAATTTCATGCGCTCGATTCACGCGTCGACGTGCTGCAAAAAGAACGCGCCGCGCTGACGATACAGATTCCCGCCACCGCGTTGCTGGCCGAGGTGCATTTGTTGATTGCGGCGCAAACAGGCATGCGTGACGGTGCTGGCGAGCTTGAAGGGCAGGCCAGAGACCATCAGGCCGCTGCGCGCGCCGCGATGGAGGGTTTGCGCTCTGCGTTGGCGGTGCAAGGCATCATCACGACCGACAGCTTGCGCGATGCGAAAGTGATTGGCCGCTGGGATCAGGTGAGCGCCACCCTTGGCAGCAACGACACCGAAAAGCTCGCCGAAATAGCCAGCCACCTGGCGGCTGAAATCGACAAACTCAATGAACACCATGGCCTGCTCAATGATGGCGATGCGTCGAGTAGCCGCATGCTTGCAGTGCTGACCGGGCAATATCCGGAGCTCATCAAATCGGCCGGACTATCGGCGCGGCTGGGGGTTAGCACACTGACCAAAAAGAGCCTGCGCGGCAGCAAACGCAACGAGCTCACCTTGCTGCGCGGCAATTTCGATTCGCTGGTGCAATGGAGCATGACGACGCTGCAAAAAGTCGGCCGCGACAACGCCACGCTGACCGCGAGCCTCGACGACACCGGCAGCACGCTCAACAATATCTTCCTGCCGATTCAGGAGGCGATCACCACCAAGATGCTGGAAACCGCCGACTACGACATGACGCCGGAAACCTTCCTCGCCATGAGCGAAACAGCATTTCGGGATTCGCTTCTCATCGGCACCCGTCTGGCGCAAAACACCGATCTGTTGCTGGCGGATCGCATGGGGACGCTGACGATGCAGCGCAATATCATCGTCGCGGCGATGATCGTTGCGCTGACGCTGATTTTCGCCAGCTTTTTCGCTGCCTATATTTCCATCATGCGCGGGCTGAACGGGCTTTCCGATGCGGTGAATACCATGGCAGCGGGCAATCTGGACGCGCGCGCCGAAGTCACCAGCAAGGACGAACTGGGTGACGTCGCCACCCGCTTCAATCAGATGGCGCAAAGCCTCGCTGAACGCACCGCGCAGCTGCATGAAACCACCGCCCACATTCACGCCATGCTGCACAACTTGCCGCAGGGCATTTTGACCATCGATACCGATGGTCGCATCCACAAGGATTATTCGAGCTTCCTCGAAACCATTCTCGCTACCGACGATATTGCCGGCCATCCCGCCACCGATTTTCTGTTTGCCGGATGCAGTCTGGGTGTCGATGCACAGGCGCAAATCAGCGCCACCCTGGATGCCTGCATCGGTGAAGACCGGATGAATTTCGACATGAACGCACATCTGCTGATCGGGGAAATGGAAAAGACGCTGAATGACGGCAGAAAGCGGATTCTGGATTTAACCTGGGCACCGATCTGCGACGAAAACGACACGGTAGAAAAAGTGATGGTCTGCCTGCGCGACGTGACCGAATTGCGCCAGCTGGAAGTTGAAGCGGCACACCAGAAGCGCGAATTGGAGCTGATCGGCCAGATTCTGGCGATCAATCAGGAGAAGTTTCACGACTTCATCGACAGCGCGAAAAATCTCGCTGCAGAAAATGACGCCGTACTGCAAGCGCCGGTGCAGAATCGTGAAGAACTGGTCAATCAGTTGTTCCGCAACATGCACACGATCAAGGGCAACGCCCGCACTTATGGCTTCCAGCATTTGACCAACGCCGCGCATGAAGCCGAGCAGGCCTATGACGAACTACGCAAGGATCGCCACGCGCCACTCAATCCGGCGGCGTTGCGCGCGCAGTTGCAAACGGTGAGCGAGCGCATCGACGACTATGCGAGGCTCAACGACGTCAAGCTCGGCCGCAAGGGCCCAGGGCGGCGCGGCAGCGCGGAGAAATACCACATGGTGCCGCATGCGCGCATCGAACAGATGCTGGGTGAGCTCGATTCCTTCGATGTCCGCGCCGCACATCACGATACGCTGGCGGCGATTTTGCAGCAGGTGAAACTCGATTTGCGGCTGATCGGTGCCGACCCGCTGCGCGAGGTGCTGGCCGGGGTCTTTGAATCGTTGCCTTCGCTGGCGCATGAACTGCACAAGGAAGCGCCGCTGCTGGTGGTGAACGATCATGGCATTCACATCCGCAACCAGGTCAATGATTTGCTGCGCAATGTGTTCATGCATCTGTATCGCAATGCCATGGATCACGGTCTTGAAACTGCCGCCGAACGCATCGCGCAGGGCAAGCGCGCGCAGGGCACCATCACGCTCGATGCCCACATCGCTGATGGACGGTTGAACCTGCACCTGTACGATGACGGACGCGGGCTGGCACTTGGGCACATTCGCCGCACCGCCAGCGAACGTGGTGTGATCGACGCAGGCGCTGTGCTGCCGGATGAAGAGATCGCCAGCCTCATTTTTGCGGCCGGTTTCTCCACTGCCGCAGCGGTGACCGAAGTGTCAGGGCGTGGCGTTGGCATGGATGCAGTGCGCGGATTCCTCACCCGCGAGGGCGGCGACATTCGGCTGGCATTCCGCGATCAGGCCAGTGGTGCGGGGTTCCGCGCCTTTGAAACCATTCTTTCCATCCCCGCCCGGTTCGCGGTCGATGCCTCCGCTGCCCAGACGCACGCCGAACTGTCGGCACGCGCAAAATTCACTGCTGAGTCGGCACGGCACCTCGCCCCACACGCTGCCTCGCCCCGGCGACATGAGCCATTGCCGCCCCTGCATGGCGAACTCGCGGCGATCTGATTGATAACTGATAGATAGCTGATGGACAACACAATCACCACCTTTTACTTCATCGCGACCCTCTGCATGGCGGCTGTCGGGTTTGCTGCCGCCACGCAATTCCGGTTGCGCAGCGGGCAGCGCAAGTTCAACACCCTGCTGGCCGACCAACAGGCTGAACTGGACGCCGCGCAACGCGCGCAAGAGGCACTGCATGGCGAGCGCAACATTGTTGCCGACAGAACGCGCCGCGTTGAAGCCGAATGCGACGCATTGCGTGCTGAGCGCGATGCACTCGCTCAGCGCACCAGCGAACTTGAAGCCAGCACCGGAGACGCCACCCGCGAGGCTGCGGAACAAATCCATCGCGCACAGCGCGCCAGCCGCGAACAGCTCCTCACCTTGCGCAGCGACATCGAACGCCTGACCGTCGATTTTGCCGAACTGCGCAAGCTGGCGCTGACCTTCAACCACTGGCACGAAGAAATGAATTCGCTGATGGTGGAAAACCGGCAAATGCACAAACAGAACGACGAGTTTTCTTCCATCGTCAAGCATGTTGTGGTGTTGTCGCTCAACGCCGCCATCGAAGCCGCGCGGGCGGGTGAAACCGGACGCGGCTTTGCCGTGGTGGCCGACGAAGTGCGTACCCTTGCCTTCCGTTCCGAATCCTTGTCCAAGGAATACAGCAAGAGCCTTTACAAGAACGACCTCACCACCACTGCGACCTTTCAGGAAATTCAGGCCGACGGCAAGATGATTATGTCGGCGATCACCTCGGCCGATGCCACCGTACTGCGGCTGCGCGGCCATCTTGCCGAGGCAACACAATGATTAGCCAAGATGATTAGCCAAGAGGCGCGAGCGGGCGTCGACCTACTGTTCACCCGCGCCGCGCGGGCAACCCTGACGGGTGGGCGTGATGACGCCATCGACATTGCACCGATGCCGCATGGAAAGCCTGCGCCCTTTACGGAAAAACACATGGTGGTGCTGACGATTTCATCCTATGTGTTTCGTCTATTGACGATCTTCCATGTGAATGACGACGTAGCTACCCGCAATTATTTTTTGCGCGGTAACACCCAGAATGATTTTTTTGAAATTTTTACGGAAATCGGCAATCTCTGCTGCGGCACCATGAATCGTGAGCTGGGCAAGCATTTCCCGCATCTGGGCATGTCCACGCCTGACATTCTGGAAAACAAATCAATGCCCTTTCTCGACGCGCTCAAGCCCGGCTATGTTTCGCGCCACCACATGCTGCTCAACAACACCGTTTCGTTGCACGCCACGCTGTGCCTGTGCGCGTATGGCGCGATTGATTTCACCGTCAGCCGGGTTGAAATGGAAGATGCAGCCGGCGCTCTGGAAATGTTCTGATTTCCCTGTTACTTTTTTCATGGAGCCACGATGAATGCAATCCCGGTCAGCAAGGTGCTGGTGCTGGAAGAAAGCCCCGCACACCTTGCGGCAATCAAGCAGTTTTGCGACGCCAACAATCTGGTCGGACTCAAGGTGCGCAAAAATCGGCTGATGTCGGTGCTGCGCTCCAACATCGATCTTGGCGCGATCCTGTTTTCGGAATCGTATGGTGGCTCGGCGCAAGACAATGCCGACATCGCCCTGCGCATCCACACCGTGCGCCCCGAACTGCCGCTCATCCTGCGTCGCGATGCGGATGCGACGCTCGACGGTGTCAATGAATCAATCAAACGCGTGTTCTGCGCCGCCTACACCAGCGATGACATGAGCACTTTGCAAAAAGTGATCGGTGAATACATCTTCAGCGTGGTCTACCCCAACGCGCTGGTGCGCGGCATTACCGAAATCACCGAAAACGTGCTCTCAGGCCAGTTTCCGCGGCTCACCCTCACCTGGGTGACGCCGCACATTGTGCGCGACCGCGTGATCTTCGGCGAAGTGTTCAGCCTGATTCCGCTGGAAAGTTCATGGTGTCGCGGCACCATGATGCTGCAAACCGAAGAAAACGCGGTGCTGGCGATCCTCAATCAGGATCCGCTGTTTCCCGAATCCGGCTTCCGTGAAGTCAATGCCCTGCTGGGCGAAATCACCAACCTGATCTGGGGCGCATTCAAGAACCGCTATATCGGCGACATTGCCGCCGCCTCGCAAATTCAGGTACCGATCATCGTCAATCACAAGCACAAATACATTTCCTTCGGCACCGACAACCCGCAATTGTGCTTCCTCTACACCCTCACCGATGAAGAAAGCGGTGCCAGCATCAAGCTCCACCAGCGTTTCATTTTCAACCTGAGCTGGGCACCCGAAGACTTCAAGGAGATCGTCCACGATTCCAGTGATCTGGTCGACTCTGGGGAGCTCGAACTTTTTTGAATTTCCCTCCTGAAAGGAACACTGACATGGCAAAAATTTTGATTGTGGATGACTCCAGCACGGTACGCGACGAAGTGGCCGGTTTCCTCAAGAGCAACGGGCTCGACGTCGCCACCGCTGTCGACGGCAAGGACGGCTTGTCGAAAATGAAATCCGACCCCGGCATCAAGCTGGTGGTGAGCGACGTCAATATGCCCAACATGGACGGTCTCACCATGGTGGAAAAAATTCGTGGCGAACTCGGCAACGCCTCGGTGAATGTCATCATGCTGACCACCGAGAGCAGCCCGAACATGAAAGAACGCGGCAAGGCCGCCGGTATCAAGGGCTGGATCGTCAAGCCCTTCAAGGGCGCTGCGGTGCTCGATACCTTCAGGAAACTGGCCGGCTGACACCGTTATCCCAGCGTCGACTTTTCTATAACGCAAAGCGCCCGGACAGCCAAGGCTGCCGGGCACTTTGCTTGTTGATGCTGAGGTGCGCTATTTCAGTGCTTGGCACCCACCCATTGGGCGGCCTTGCCGTCGCTGGTGGGCTTGCATTCGACCGACACACCGGCGATGCTGGTTTTTTCGCCCAGATTGAAAAATTTGCTGTGATCGCCAGACCAGCACTGCGGTGCTTTCTTTGCAGCCGCGGTTGTCGTGGGCTGCATCTCCTGGGTAGCGCAGGCCGACAGCCCGGCAGCAACAGCAATGATGGCAATGAATCGCATGAAAATCTCCTGTGGATTGAACATCGTCAAAAGATGAATTGTGCGATGACAATGTTACGGAGGGATTTCAGGCAGATGACGGCGGGAAAATTTCCGCCGTGTGTCAACTTCTGCGCATGGCGTCGAAAAATTCCGGGTTGTTCTTGGTGGCTTTGACTTTGTCGAGCAGGAACTCCATGGCTTCCATGTCGTCCATGTTGTAGAGCAGTTTGCGCAGAATCCACATTTTCTGTAGCACATCGGGCTTCAACAGTAATTCTTCACGGCGGGTGCCGGAACGGTTGACGTTGATGGCGGGGTAAACGCGTTTCTCGGCCATCTTGCGGTCGAGGTGGATTTCCATGTTGCCCGTGCCCTTGAACTCTTCGTAGATCACGTCGTCCATGCGTGAGCCAGTATCGATGAGTGCCGTGGCGATGATGGTCAGCGATCCGCCCTCTTCGATATTGCGCGCGGCACCGAAGAAACGTTTGGGCTTCTGCAGCGCAT
>CAJBIL010000554.1 GCA_903953145.1 uncultured beta proteobacterium | reverse complement strand
CCAAAACACCCTGCGACGACTTGACGGGATTCCCGGTCAGGGCCGTCCGATTGCCGTGGCCAACGAAAACCACCGCTTTTTGCTTGCCGGGCAGCTGCTGGAGATGGGCCTGAAAGCCGATATTCTCCTCGAGCCCGCTGCCCGCAATACGGCACCCGCAGTCGCAGCAGCGGCAATCCATTCGCTTAAAGAAGCAGGCAAGGGGGCATCCCCACTGCTGCTGGTATTGCCCTCAGATCATGTAATCGCTGACGTGAGCGCCTTTCAGCGCGCCATTGAAACGGCGACGCCGCACGCGCAATCGGGCGCACTGGTTACTTTTGGCATCGTTCCGAATCGTCCCGAAACAGGTTATGGCTATATTCGGCGGGGTTCTGTTCTGGATGGTGGATTCGCTCTGGATCGGTTCGTTGAGAAACCAGATGCAACAACTGCTCAGGCATATCTGGATTCAGGTGAGTATTTCTGGAATAGCGGCATGTTCCTGTTTCGTGCTGACGCCTATATCACAGCGCTGGAGCGCTTTGCGCCGACGATAAAAGCGTGCGTTACCACTGCGCTGGATAACGCGCAGCGTGATCTCGACTTTCTTCGCCTCGACGCTGCCGCTTTTTCTGCCAGTCCTTCCGATTCAATCGACTACGCCATCATGGAAAAGGTTGAGAACGGCGTTGTTATTCCACTCGATGCCGGCTGGAGCGATATCGGTGCGTGGGATGCCCTCGCGACACTGGGGCAAGCCGATACCTCTGGCAACACGGTTCGTGGCGACGTGGTAACCATTGATACATTTGACTCAGTGATCTTTGCTGACGGCCGACTGGTCGCTACCGTCGGCGTCAAAGACCTGGTGGTAGTCGCCACACCAGATGCGGTGCTCGTTGCCGACAAAAACAACGCGCAGGACGTCAAAAAGGTGGTCGAAGCATTAAAACATGCAGCACGCCAAGAGACCGAGTTCCTGCATGTCGTTCATCGCCCATGGGGCAGTTACGAAAGTCTGGCTCACGGCTCGCGTTACCAGGTCAAACGCATCCTCGTCAAACCAGGCGCCAGCCTCAGTTTGCAAAAACATCATCATCGTGCGGAGCACTGGATTATCGTCAAGGGGACTGCCAAAATAGTACGCGGCGAGGATGATTTGCTCCTGACGGAAAATCAATCAACCTACATCCCGCTCGGCGTGGTTCACCGACTGGAAAATCCTGGCTGCATTGACCTCGAAATTATTGAAGTGCAGTCCGGCAGCTATTTGGGCGAGGATGACATCGTTCGGCTTGAAGACAATTACGGCAGGTTAAAATGAGCAAAACAGCACTAATTACCGGCATTACAGGGCAGGACGGCGCCTACCTTGCCGAATTCCTCTTGAAGAAAGGCTATATTGTTCACGGCATCAAGCGCCGCGCCTCGCTTTTCAACACCGACCGTATCGACCACTTGTATCAGGATCCGCATGTCGAGAACAAGAATTTCGTCCTGCACTACGGCGACCTTACCGATTCCACCAATCTAATTCGCATCATTCAACAGGTACAGCCCGACGAAATCTACAACCTCGCCGCCATGAGCCATGTCGCGGTCAGCTTCGAGACCCCTGAATACACTGCCAACGCTGATGGTATCGGCACCTTGCGCATCCTTGAAGCCATCCGCATCCTCGGCCTCGAAAAGAAAACCCGCTTCTACCAGGCCAGCACCTCCGAGCTCTACGGCCTGGTGCAAGAAACCCCGCAGAAGGAAACGACACCCTTCTACCCGCGCAGCCCTTACGCCGTCGCCAAGATGTACGCCTTCTGGATCACCGTAAATTACCGCGAAGCCTACGGCCTCTATGCCTGCAATGGCATCCTCTTCAATCACGAGTCCCCGCTGCGCGGCGAAACTTTCGTTACCCGCAAGATCACCCGCGCTTTAGCCCGAATCAAACTCAGCCTGCAAGACTGCCTCTACCTCGGCAACATGGATTCCCTGCGCGACTGGGGGCATGCAAAGGACTATGTCGAAATGCAATGGCTGATGCTTCAGCAGGACCAGCCTGAAGACTTCGTAATCGCCACTGGTGTGCAATATAGCGTGCGCCAGTTTGTCGATGCCGCCGCAAAAGAGCTTGGCATTCATATAACCTGGCAAGGACAGGGCGTCGAAGAAATCGGCACCGACCAGAATGGAAAAGTCATCGTCAAGGTTGATCCGCGCTACTTCCGCCCCACCGAAGTCGAAACGCTGCTCGGCGACCCGACCAAGGCCAGAGAGAAGCTGGGCTGGACGCCGAAAACGACGTTTGATGAACTCGTTGCTGAAATGGTACGCGAAGACTTGAAGAGCGCCGAGCGCGACGAGCTTGTGAAAAAGCACGGCTACGCTGCTTTTGATTACCACGAGTAAGTGCAAGCCAGCATGGACAAGAGCGCCAAAATCTACATCGCCGGCCACCGTGGTCTCGTCGGTTCGGCCATCGTTCGTAACCTTCAGGAAAAAGGCTTCACTAATCTCCTGCTGCGCACTCATGCCGAACTTGACCTAACCAATCAGGCAGTCACTGACGCTTTTTTCATGCAGGAGAAGCCCGAATACGTATTTTTGGCAGCAGCCAAAGTCGGCGGCATTCTTGCCAACAACAACTTTCCAGCCGAATTTATCCGCGACAATCTCGCCATTCAGAGCAACATCATCCACGCCGCCTACAAAAACAACGCAAAGCGGCTGATGTTTCTTGGCTCCAGTTGTATCTACCCCAAACAGGCACCGCAGCCGATGAAGGAGGAATATCTCCTCACCGGCCCACTCGAACCCACCAACCGCCCCTATGCGCTGGCCAAGATTGCCGGAATTGAAATGTGCTGGAGCTATAACCGGCAGTATGGCACTCAGTATCTGGCCGTAATGCCGACGAATCTCTATGGCCCAGGTGACAACTACGATCTCAATACCAGCCATGTTATTCCCGCACTGATCCGAAAGTTTCATGAGGCCAAGGTTGCGAATGCATCGACAGTAAGCGTCTGGGGAACCGGCACACCAAAACGGGAATTCCTCTACAGTGAGGATATGGCCGACGCATGCATTTTTTTGATGAGTTTGCCGGATGATAAATATCGCGATTTACTAGGCAGCGATGAGCTTGAAACGGACAAATTTGAACCCCCGCTGGTGAATATCGGCGCAGGCAACGATGTGAGTATTAAAGAGCTTGCGGAAATAGTTAGGCATGTCGTTGGCTTTGACGGAGAGATTGTTTTTGACACATCGAAGCCGGATGGAACCGCAAGGAAATTGATGGATATTGAAAAATTATCATCAATGGGTTGGCGAGCATTGGTTGGGCTTGATGCGGGAGTTGCAAAAGCTTACAGCGCTTACACCAAGCAACGAGAAGGTCTCATTTGAATAGCAAAATACCAGCCAGCGCTTTTCTCGTTGGACGGTTCAATCTGGCGTACAAATAGTTCACGATGCACCCCGCACAACCCCCCCCCGCTCAACTCCTGAATCGACTTTGGCATCACATCAGCCCACGACGGCGGAGTCAGTTCGGGCTTCTGCTTACTTTGATGGTTTTTTCCTCATTCGCAGAAATTCTCAGCATTGGCGCAGTGCTGCCTTTTCTTGCTATTTTGACTGCACCAATCCGTGTTTTTGAGCATCCAGTTGCCTTACCATTCATCCAGACACTAGGGCTAACTAAACCAGAGCAACTCCTCTTGCCTCTCACTATTGCCTTCGGCTTAGCGGCGCTCTTGGCAGGTGCGATGCGTTTATTACTACTCTGGGCAACGACTCGTCTATCCTTCGCAACCGGAGCTGATCTAAGCATCAGCATTTATCGTCGTACTCTTTATCAGTCCTATGCAGTGCATGTTGCTCGCAACAGCAGTGAAGTCATCAGCGGCATTTCAGGCAAAACCAATG
>CAJBIL010000553.1 GCA_903953145.1 uncultured beta proteobacterium | reverse complement strand
GTGGCGGCCGACCATAGCGGCGAGTTTTCCTTGCTGCGCAGACGAAAAGCCATCAGCACGCTGCCATCGTTTAAATTGATGCCGATCCAGTCCCAGCCTTGTGCGCCGGCCGGCAGAAGTTCGCTCGACCATTCGTGGTCGAGCCAGGCATGGCCGCTCACCGCTTGCGTGCGGCCGTCGAGCGTGACGGTGCCGCTCGCCTTGAGTTGTGGGCGGCTGTAGTAGTAGCTGGCGTGGCGGGGATCAGGCGCCTTGGCGCTGAAGCCGGCTTTGCCGTTGAGCAGCGGCGGGCCGTCCGGGGTGAGCGACAGTGCGTAGGCAAAATCCTCGCCTTTCACCGTCGCCCGGTAATGGTCGTCGTGCTGCTCAAAGCGCCAGTCGTCGATCCAGACGCCCGTTTTGCCGGGCTGGCCAATTTCAAAGCCGGCACGCCCCAACCCCACACGCGCGCTGCGCTGATCGTGACGCAGCCGGCCAAGTCGCGGGTCAGCCAGCGCGGCATGGGCGAGAATCAGCTGACGCGGCGCAAAGGCGCTGGGGTTTTGCTCGCCGATGCCACTGCGCACACGAAAGAAAGTGCTCTGAAAGCCAAGCGGCTGGCCGTCCGGCAACGCCAGCCAGCCGGTGGCATACCACCACTCGGTACGAAAATCCGGGTGAGCACCGTGGTCGAATGGGAACGACAGCGGCCGGCCGGGGCGCACCGGCGCGAAAGTAACCGGTTCAGCCGCATGGATTCGCCAGGCCGGCAGGCTGGCGAGTGCGAGGAGGAAGGTGCGTTTATTCATTCACCAATCCTCACGCACCGCGAGCACCGCGTCTTGGCGCATCGCCTGTCGCCCGGCAAGCACTGCCGCCAGTGCCGCCAACGCGATCAGGCCGGTCGCAAAGAGTGCCAGTGAGCGCCACGGCACGTGCAGATCCATGCTCCAGTGAAAGCTCTGCCGGTTGACCACTTCGATCAGCACCAGCCCGATAGCGCCGCCGGCCAGCAGCCCGCCGATGACGCCCACGCCCGCCGCCAGCGCCCCTTCCAGCGCGAGCATCCCGCCGATCTGGCGGCGCGTTAAACCGAGGTGGCGCAGCATGCCGAACTCGCGTCGCCTAGCGGCGGCCAGTGCGGCGAAGCTGGCCGCGACGCCGGCCAGGCCGATCATCACAGCCACGGCTTCCAGCAGATAGGTGACGGCGAAGGTGCGGTCGAAGATGCGCAGGCTGATGGCGCGGATTTCGCCGGGGCGGGCGGTTTGCAGCGCCCCCTTACCGCCGGTGGCGATCAGCGCCGCTGCCACCTGATCGGCGACCGCGCCGGGCGCGAGCGTAATGGCGGCATCATTGGCCAGCCGGTCGCCGGTCAGGTGGCGGTAGTCGGCCAGATTGATCATCAGCGCGCCGGTTTGCCGTGAATAATCGCGCCAAATGCCGGCGATATGCACGCGCACCGGCTGCCCGGCGAGGGGCAATGTTACCTGCTGGCCGGGCTGCCAGCCATAGAGCCCCTGCATGGCCTCGGAGATCCAGATGGATGGCAGTTGTTCAGCGCGAGGAAGCCGCACACCGCCTACCAGCGGGAGCTCACGGCCATCGGCGGATACCGGTCGGGC
>CAJBIL010000552.1 GCA_903953145.1 uncultured beta proteobacterium | reverse complement strand
GGCGTAGGTCCATTGCGCCGGCGGCACCTTGTTCTGGATTGCCGCGTTCTCGGCCGGCATGCCGAAAGCGTCCCAGCCCATCGGCTGCATCACGTTGAAGCCCTGCATCTTGTGGAAACGCGCCAGTACGTCGCCGATTGTGTAGTTGCGCACATGGCCCATGTGCAGCTTGCCTGAGGGGTAGGGGAACATCGACAGGCAGTAATACTTGGGCCGGCTGAGATCTTCGATGGCGCGTGCGGCGCCGGTCTTGTTCCAGTGATCTTGAGCAGCAAGTTCGATGTCTGCGGGTTGGTATTTTTCCTGCATGGCCGGTAACAATCACAAAATGAGCTAGGTCGCAAATTATACGCGGTTTGACCGAAGCATCCGGCGCCTGAGAGGCCTGCTTGGCTGCTAGAATCAGGCCTATCGGCTAAATTTTTGGTGGGAGAGATTTAATAATGAAACTGACAATCGAGCCGTTAATCAGGTTGCCCGGTGGGCGCGTACTGCTGGCTTGCTGCCTTCTGGCTTTCGGTGTGCAGGCAAGTGCCGCACAACCAATCCCCGGCAACTATGCCGTCGTCGATAGCGTGCAAATGCCAGCTTGGGTTGAGCGAGCGGGGGGGCGGCAGCCGCTTGTGCCAGGGCAATCACTGCAAAATCGTGACCGGATCATTACCGGTGCCGATGCGCGGGTAATGATCAATCTGGCCGAAGGCAGTGCGGTTAAGCTTGGCGAGAATGCGCAACTTGATCTCAATGCGCTCGGTCATCGGGATAATCGCGTATTCACCGCTGCGCTTGATGTCGCGCAGGGGGCTTTTCGTTTCACCACGGGTATTTTTTCGAAATTACGCCAGCAACGTGCAATCAACGTGCGGATTGCGACCATTACAGCCGGTATTCGCGGCACCGATTTGTGGGGCAGTTCAGATGCAGAGCGTGATCTCGTTTGTCTGCTCGAAGGGCGCATAACCGTTATTCACGCACAGGATGAAGCGCGCGAATTGAGCGAGCCGTTGAGTTTTTACACCGCGCCTAAAGGAGCCGCGCCAAATCCTGTCGCCATTGTTGATGCAGCACAAGTCAAATTATGGTCAGCGCAGACCGAGGTGCAGGCAGGGAGCGGCTATGCCCGGCGGGGTGGTCAATGGAAAGTGGCGCTGGCGACACTCGATGACGAGGCCGCTGCGCTGGCGCTTTACGACCGGGCACGCACAGCGGGTTACGCCGTGCGTATAAAGCCGCTTGCTGCCGAAGGCGGGGCCTACAGATACGTCGTGCGTGTCATGCATCTGCCGACACAGGCCGAGGCGGTTATGCTCTCGGCCAGACTGGCGCACGTTCTTGAGCTTTCAGCGCCAGTCGTTACCCGCTATTGACCTGATGCAGGCGATCCCGTGAAGAATCAGGCCGCCTGTTTCTGGCCGGCGACGAAGTTCTTCCAGTTTGTCTGCCACAAACGGTATGTATTTTGCGCCGCCAGCAGGTTGAGTTGTGACATCCGGTTTTGATGACGCCACAGCCAGCTGACGTGTGGTGTGGGGCGGAAGGCCGCTTGCGGGTCGCGTTCGGCGCATTTTTCGCCTTCCGCTTCAGAAAGGTCGATAAAGCGTTCAACGGCCAGTCGGTAATAGTCCGAACTGTTGCAGCAACCCGTCAGCTCTTCGGCTTCTCCGGCTGCACGCCGCCATAGCTTGAGCGCAAGCGCTTCGCTGATGCCGGCTTTGTGGGCGATCCACGGTAATATTTTCGGTGCTTTCATGCTGTTACTCCTATTGTTCTGGCGGAAGCCATACACTGAACGGCTGTGACCTTGTGAGTCTAAAATGTTGCAGTGCAGCACGATTATAAATCGGTACTGTGAAAAATATCGGAATCTTTTGTCTAAGTTTTGTAACAACACCTCGTAATGCGTTTCTCGTTTGCCGCCGGATACTCCGCTATGACTGGTTTCGGCCGCTATAATTCAACGTGTTTTTGTGAATTTCCTTGATCCATGCCCGATTTGCTCGCCAACCTTAATCCCCCGCAGCTTTCTGCCGTTACCCTGCCGCCACAACACGCCCTGATCCTTGCCGGTGCCGGCAGTGGCAAGACGCGCGTGCTAACGACGCGTATTGCCTGGTTGATTTCGACCGGGCAGGTCGGGCCGCACGGCCTGCTTGCGGTTACCTTTACCAACAAGGCTTCAAAAGAGATGCAGTCTCGGCTGGCGGCGATGTTGCCGATCAATGCGCGCGGTATGTGGATTGGTACCTTTCATGGTCTATGCAACCGTCTGCTGCGTGCCCATTATCGAGAGGCGGGTTTGCCTGCGTTGTTTCAGATACTTGATTCCGGTGACCAGCTGGCGTCAATCAAGCGTCTGCTGAAGAATCTCAACATCGACGATGAAAAATTCCCGCCGCGCGAGCTGGCGCATTTCATTAACGCACACAAAGAGCAGGGAATTCGTGCCGCGCAGGCCGAGTCTTTTGACGAATACACCAATCGCCGCGTCGCGCTTTACGCCGAATATGAGGCGCAGTGCCAGCGCGAAGGCGTGGTTGATTTTGCAGAACTACTATTACGTTCGTATGAATTGCTGCAGCGCAACGAGCCATTGCGATGCCATTATCAGGCACGTTTCCGGCACATTCTGGTTGATGAGTTCCAGGATACCAACCGGCTGCAATATGCCTGGTTGAAGTTGCTTGCTGCCGGGGGAGCGTCTTTGTTTGCGGTGGGTGACGACGATCAGTCGATTTACGCCTTCCGTGGGGCAGATGTTGGCAATATGCGAGATTTCGAGCGCGAGTTCGAGGTGCCCAACGTCATCCGCCTTGAGCAGAACTACCGCTCACACGGCAATATTCTTGATGCCGCCAATGCGCTGATCAAAAACAATCGCGGCCGCCTCGGCAAGAATTTGTGGACCGAAGCAGGTGCCGGCGAGCCGATCCGCGTTTTTGAGGGGTTTTCCGATATCGACGAAGCGCGCTTTGTCGTCGAGGAAATTCGTGAGCTTGTTCGCGAGGGCATTCCGCGCACCCAGATTGCCCTGCTTTATCGTTCAAACGCCCAGTCACGTGTACTTGAACACCAGTTATTCACGGTTGGGGTGCCTTATAAAGTCTATGGCGGGCTGCGATTTTTTGACCGGCAGGAGATCAAGCATGCGCTCGCCTATTTGCGCCTGATCGCCAATTCCGATGACGACACCGCCTTTGCCCGTGTCGTCAATTTCCCGACGCGCGGGATTGGCAGCCGCAGCACCGAGCAATTGCAGGAGGCCGCGCATCGCGCCAATTCCAGCCTCTACAACGCCGCGGCCAGCCTTGGTGGCAAGGCCGGCACCTCGGTCGGCGCGTTTATTCGCCTGATTGAAGCGCTGCGCAGCGAAACAGAAAACCTGCCGCTGCCCGAAATAATTGACCACATCATCGAGAAAAGCGGCCTGCGTCAGCATTACCTCGCCGAAAAAGAAGGCAAGGAGCGCCTCGAGAACCTTGATGAACTGATCAACGCCGCGACCAATTTTTTGCAGGAAGCGTCTGAAAACACCGGTAATGATGGCGAAATCCTGAATGGCGGGCCGCTCGCCTCGTTTCTCGCGCATGCATCGCTGGAAGCCGGCGAGCATCAGGCTGGCGAAGGTCAGGAAGCGGTGCAGCTGATGACCGTTCACGCGGCCAAAGGGCTTGAGTTTGACGTTGTTTTCATTACCGGGCTTGAGCAGGGTCTCTTCCCGCACGATAACGCAGCGCAGGAGCGTGATGGTCTGGAGGAAGAGCGCCGCCTGATGTACGTTGCCGTCACACGCGCCCGTCAGCGGCTGTACCTAAGCCACGCCCAGACGCGCATGCTGCACGGCCAGACGCGCTACTGCCTGCCATCCGCTTTTCTTGAAGAATTGCCCGAAGCGTTGCTGCGCAAGATCAATCGTGCGCCAGCCTATACAGCGACAGCCCCGTCGCGGCCTGCCGCACCTGCTGCCGATGTCCAGACCTCTGCCAACGGTCTGCGTATCGGGCAAAACGTTCAGCACGCCAAGTTCGGGCAGGGCGTTATCGTCTCTGCCGAAGGGCGCGGGCCGGAAGCGCGCGTGCAGGTGAATTTTGGCGCCAGCGGCATGAAATGGCTGGCGCTG
>CAJBIL010000551.1 GCA_903953145.1 uncultured beta proteobacterium | reverse complement strand
TTCGCAGCATGCAGGTACGCGGCGCACCTTTGATTGGCGCCACGGCGGCCTACGGCGTTGCGCTGGCCCTCGCGCAACAGGCGGATGATTCGACGCTGGCAAGCGCGGTCAGCACGCTCGCCGCAACCCGGCCAACCGCCGTCAACCTGCATTGGGCGCTGGCGCGAATGCAAGCCTTTTTGACGCCACTGGCGCCTTCGGCGCGCTTTGATGCGGCCTGGCAAGAGGCCGCCCTGATTGCCGATGAAGATGCCGCGCAATGCCAGCGTATCGGCGAACACGGCCTCAAGCTGCTCCGCCCGCTGGCTGAAAAACGCGGTCGGCTTGATCTGATGACGCATTGCAACGCCGGCTGGCTGGCCACCGTAGACTACGGCACCGCGCTGGCGCCAATCTATGCCGCCTTTGACGCCGGTATCGAGGTGCATGTATGGGTGTCCGAAACACGACCGCGCAACCAGGGCCTGCTGACCGCGTGGGAGTTAAAGCAGCACGGCGTAGCGCATACCGTCATCGCCGACAATGCGGCAGGCTTGCTGCTGGCGCGCGGTGGTGCCTACCCAATCGATGCGGTGATCGTCGGCGCTGACCGGATTGCCGCCAATGGCGATGTCGCCAACAAGATCGGCACCTACCTGAAAGCACTCGCAGCGCGCGAAGCAAATGTCCCGTTTTACGTCGCTGCACCGCGTTCAACCGTTGATTTTTCCTGCCCGGACGGCGCTTCAATTCCGATTGAAGAACGCGAAGGCGATGAGCTGCGTGTTGTGCACGGCCTCGACAGCCAGCATCAGATTGGCGAAATCCGCCAGCTGCCAGCCGATGAGGCGGTGGTTAACCCGGCATTTGACGTCACTCCGGCAAAATTCATCAGCGCCCTGATCACCGAGCGCGGTAGCTGCCCGGCCAGCGCTGACGGGCTATTCACGCTTTACCCGGAAATGCGCGGTGCCTGCAATGGCTGACCTGCGACAACAACTGATCGCCACCGCGCGGCGCATGAGCGCTGCCGGGCTGAACAAGGGCACCGCCGGCAATCTCAGCGTGCGCGCCACAGAAAATGCGGTCGATGGCTTACTGATCACGCCGACCGGCATGGCTTATGAGTCGCTAACGCCTGAAGACATCGTTTTCATGCGCTTTGACGGAACGCATCAAGCCAAGCGCCTGCCCTCCTCCGAATGGCGCTTCCACCGCGACCTCTACGTCGCCCGGCCGGAAGCCGGCGCCGTGCTGCACGCGCACTCGCCCTTCGCCACCAGCCTCGCCTGCCTGCGTCGTGAGATCCCGCCCTTTCACTACATGATCGCCCGTTTCGGCGGCGACACGCTGCGTTGCGCGGCTTACGCCACTTTCGGCACGCAGGCGCTGTCCGATGCAGCCATCGACGCCCTGCAAGCTCGCCGCGCCTGCCTGCTCGCCAACCACGGCATGCTCGTCTTCGGCAACGATCTGGCGCAGGCGCTCGACCTCGGCATTGAGCTGGAAACCCTCTGCGAACAATACTGGCGCGCCTGCCAGCTTGGCGAGCCGGTGTTGCTTGATGCCGCCGAGATGGCCACTGTGCTGGAAAAATTCGCCGGCTACGGGCAGCAAGACAACGCCATGGCTATCGCAGCCTTTAACGAGCGCATCGAACGCGAAGGTCTGTTCGGACAAGAACACCGCAACTTCTGACATTCCCCAAGACGAATCAAACCGGCAACAGGACTCCATGCTGCGAATCACCGAACTCCGCCTCCCGCTCGACCACCCGCCCGAAGCGCTCAACGC
>CAJBIL010000550.1 GCA_903953145.1 uncultured beta proteobacterium | reverse complement strand
TGGTAAGGCACGCCAGCCATCTTGATCGGCTGCCCGGCGCTTTGGCCGCGTGTGGTTAGCGTGATATCGAGCAGACGCGATGCTTTCTCGGCATCCTCGAAAAACAACTCGTAAAAATCCCCCATCCTGAAAAAAAGAAGCGTTCCAGGATGCTGGGATTTGATGCCGATATATTGCTGCATGTAGGGTGTATGCGGCTTCGGCTCGATGGCGAGGTTGTTGCTCATGAGTTTTGACAGTGGCTTGGCAGGACGGGAAAAAGTCGCCCCATTATAGGTGAAAGCATCCAAACAGAGGCTTTGCGAAATGCGAAGTAAAAGCTGTTGCCATGCTGTAGGGCGCATGGAATGGCGTTCTAGCATAGGCACTCATCGGAGAGGCAGTTAATATGCGCTTCTCCAGAGGGTGGTCATGCTAGATCACGGTCTGGCGGGCCTTTCCAGCAAGTAGGATGCTTATCAAGAGCGATACCCTGCGTTGCCCGGCACACCTTTTGTCAATGCGCCGGCCGGAATTGTTGTTCGTCAATAATCCCTGTTGACTTGCGGCTTGGCGCCCGTATAATGCGGCCTTCTTCGAAGTCGCACGCTAGCTCAAGCGACAATGAAGGCGCGTAGCTCAGCTGGTTAGAGCACCACCTTGACATGGTGGGGGTCGTTGGTTCGAGTCCAATCGCGCCTACCAAACACTAAAAAGCCAGAGCGAGTCTCTGGCTTTTTTTATTTCCGGGGTCGAAACATGCCGGTTATTACACTGCCTGATGGTTCTCAACGTGAATTCGCGCAACCGGTAACGGTCGCTGAAGTCGCGCAAAGCATTGGTGCCGGGCTCGCGCGTGCCGCGTTGGCTGGCAAGGTTAACGGCCGTCTGGTCGATACCGCCTTCCTTATCGATACCGATGTTCAGCTCGGCATCATTACTGAAAAAGATCCCGAAGGCGTTGACGTCATCCGTCACTCTGCCGCCCATTTGCTTGCTTTTGCGGTTAAGGAATTGTTTCCTGACGCGCAGGTAACGATCGGTCCGACGATCGAAAATGGCTTTTACTACGACTTCGCCTACAAGCGACCGTTTACGCCTGAAGATCTGCTCACGATCGAGAAGCGCATGGGTGAAATTGCCAAGCGTGACATTGCGATCAGCCGCGAAGTCTGGCAACGCGACGATGCGATTGCTTTCTTCAAATCAATCGGTGAGCACTACAAGGCGGAGTTGATTGATGCCATTCCGGCTGGCGAAGCTGTTTCGCTCTATCGCGAAGGCGATTTTATCGATCTGTGTCGCGGCCCGCACGTTCCCTCGACGGCCAAGCTCAAGGTTTTCAAGCTGATGAAGGTGGCCGGTGCCTACTGGCGTGGTGACCATCGCAACGCACAATTGCAGCGCATTTACGGCACTGCATGGGTCAAGAAGGAAGATCAGGACGCCTATTTGCACATGCTCGAAGAGGCTGAGAAGCGCGACCACCGTAAGCTCGGTCGTCAACTTGATCTCTTTCACTTGCAGGAAGAAGCGCCCGGCATGGTTTTCTGGCACCCCAAAGGCTGGGCGATGTGGCAGGAAATCGAGCAGTACATGCGCAATGTGTATCGCGACAACGGTTATCAGGAAGTAAAGTGCCCGCAAATTCTCGACCGTAGCCTGTGGGAAAAATCCGGGCACTGGGAGAACTTCAAGGACAATATGTTCACCACGGAATCGGAGAAGCGCGAGTACGCGATCAAGCCGATGAATTGCCCGGGGCACATCCAGATTTTCAATACCGGCTTGCGCAGTTACCGCGATTTGCCTTTGCGTTACGGTGAGTTCGGCTCCTGTCATCGCAACGAGCCATCCGGTGCGCTGCACGGCATCATGCGGGTGCGTGGTTTTACGCAGGATGACGGGCATATTTTCTGTACGGAAGATCAGATTCAGTCCGAAGTCACGGCGTTTAACGCGCTTGTTCGCAAGGTATATGCTGATTTCGGATTCAATGACGTCATGGTCAAGCTCGCACTGCGTCCGGAAAAACGGGTTGGCTCGGATGAGGTCTGGGATAAAGCCGAGTTGGCTTTGCGCGAGGCGCTGAAGGCATCCGGGTTGGCGTGGGACGAGTTGCCGGGCGAGGGCGCTTTTTACGGTCCGAAAATCGAATTCCATATCAAGGATGCGATCGGGCGGTCCTGGCAGTGCGGTACCGTACAGGTCGATTTCTCGATGCCGCAACGCTTGGGCGCTGAGTTTGTCGGCGACGATAACACCCGTCACACGCCGGTGATGCTGCATCGGGCTATTCTGGGCTCACTCGAACGCTTCATCGGAATGTTGATCGAGAACTGTACGGGCGCCATGCCCCTTTGGCTTGCCCCTTTACAGGTGGTCGTTCTAAATATTTCCGAAAAGCAGTCTGAATATGCTTCCGAAGTCGCCAAAACACTCGTTCAAGCAGGTCTTCGTGCTGAAGCGGATTTGCGCAACGAGAAAATTACCTATAAAATACGCGACCATAGCTTGAACAAGCTGCCTTATCAAATCGTTGTCGGCGATAAGGAAATGGCAGCCAATCTGGTGGCCGTGCGGACTCGCAGTGGTCAGGATCTCGGGCAAATGCCGCTCGATACACTGATCAAGCAACTTCTTGCTGAAGTTGCTGCGCGCAGTAGCACGGCTTAATTTTTTTAGTACAAGGAGCGGGACCATCGCACTGCAAAAGGCGCAACGCGTTAACGAAGAGATCAACGCACCAGAAATTCGTCTCGTAGGTGTAGAAGGCGAACCGCTCGGCATCGTAAGTGTAAGAGCTGCTTTGCAACTGGCTGAAGAGGCAGGCGTTGATCTGGTTGAGATCGCGCCGATGGCTCAGCCGCCAGTCTGTCGCATCATGGACTTCGGTAAATTCAAGTACCAGGAGCAAAAGCGCCAGCACGAGCAAAAACTCAAGCAGAAGCAGGTTCAGGTCAAGGAAGTCAAGTTTCGTCCGGGTACGGATGAAAATGACTACCAGATCAAGCTGCGGAATATGACCAGGTTCCTTGATGAGGATGACAAAGTCAAAGTGACTTTGCGCTTCCGTGGCCGTGAAATGGCCCACCAGGAAATCGGTATGCGCCAGATCGAGCGGATTAGAACGGATCTTCAGGATTTCGCACTGGTCGAGCAGATGCCCAAGATGGAAGGTCGTCAGATGGTGATGATTCTGACACCGCACAAGAAAAAGTAGTTTTGGTTGTAAGCAGTTGCAGTACCCACAAGTGGTTTCAGGTTAAAAGTACTCC
>CAJBIL010000549.1 GCA_903953145.1 uncultured beta proteobacterium | reverse complement strand
GGATGTGAACGACCATTTTGCAACACGAGTGGTCGTGCCTCTGTTCCTCGCTGATGAATTCCCAGAGTTCGCCAGAACGCTCAACCCTGTGTTTGAAGTCGAGGGGAATCGCGTTGTAATGATGACCCAAGGCCTCGCCGCAATACCGAGCACGTTGCTTAGACAGCCGATAATGTCGCTCGAAAGAGCCTCTTGCAAAACTCCAAATTTCTAATAGTTGAGCCGCGACACTTGCCAGCGGAAGGCGGTTTTTCGTGGCGGACATAGTGAAACTTGCCTTGTGGCTAGCCTGAAGGTCTATTTTTCATGATTTCTAGCGCAGGTACCCCTGCCTCCTTAAATGCATCGATGTCCAACACGCGGAGTTCGGTGACTTTGTCGTCATTGTCGCAATCGCATCAATTGGTCAGCGGACAGGGCCAAAACACCGAACATCAGGTGCCCCATTACTTTAGTGGCACCCTTGACCATCAGGTGGTTACCGCCGAATTCATCCTTGAGCCGTGCATTGCTGCGTTCCGCAACAGTCCGCTCGTTATAGCGAATCGCATCCGCGGGCTCGAATTCCTCTTTCTCGCCACCCCGTGGATTGTGATCAATCAGCGGGACATGGTTCAGACTCCGGCAATGTTCGTGCAACTCGAAGCTGCAATAAGCCGCATCCATCACGTCGTAGAGATTGGTGACGCGCTGCTCACTGATCAGCGACAGAGGAATCGCAGCTCGGCTATCGTGCATCGACGCGGACGACAGCAACGCAGAGATCGGCACGCCACAATCGGCGGTGTCCAGATGCAACTTGTAGCCGTTCCAACTGACCTTGTACCCTTGCGCATTGCACTTTGTGCCACGATCGCACGCAGTGGGGAGGTCCTTGATCATCTGTGCCAAGGTCTGTTGGCGCTGACGCTGTATGGGCGACTCTTTGGCGGGAGGGCGAACGTCACCACGCCGGGGCCGGCCACGCTTCTTTGCCGGTTCCACCGGGGACGGCTTAAACTTGGCGGGCCGTTCGCGTGCTTCGATCGCGGTGCCATCGCGGCTGAGGTGCCCGATCAATTCGTCTCCAAGGTGCTCATGGATCATGGCTTCGTGCGCGCGCTCGGCCAGACAGGTTTGCGCAAACTCGTCGAAGGCGCGCGAGAAGGTGGATTCGGAAGGCAGCTTCCGGCACAACGAGAAACCGCAGATGCGGCGCAGAGCGCGATCAATCGTCAGACGCTCGATCAGCCCCCGTGTGGTCGTCAGTCCCAGCACCGACTTGGCCACAAACGCATTCGCCAGCCAGGACCGTTCATGCGGCGGTCGGCCTTCTCCGCACCACGACGACGCAACAAACTCTTCGATGCGTACCCATTCCAGGGTATGAATGACTTTCTCCAGTTTCGGCGTCAGCGCACCAAGCTCGTTACGCAAATCTGGAAGCAAGTCGTGCTGAATCACGTTCCAGCGTTGCAGGATCAGGTCGCGTCGGGTAGGATTCATTATGCAGGCGTTATGATGTTGTCGTCGAAAACACATCATGCCAGAAATGGCCGCCTGCACCCGCCAATTTCGCCTCCAGATGCGAAAAAATATCGCCCGCAATCGATGTTTTGCAAGAGGCTCGTAATACTGGCAAATCTTTTAACAGGAATACATCCCTTCTCAAGGGGGGAAGCAAAGCGGTTTGAAATTCGGTGACTTTTCGGCGAGGTTGATTTATTTTTCGAAACCAAAGTCACTTCATGTTTATACTCCTCGAAATTATTCTGCGCGACATAAAAAAACGCAGATACAAGAAACAAATATCCATTTTACTGCGCGTAAAGAAGTTTCACTTGCGGCCTATTAAGTCGCACATGGCTGACACAATAACTCCTGTCGAAACAGGAGAATGCCATGAACACATATATCGCCAAAGTCGAGTCATCCAGCGGAACCCAGACCATCAAACTGGCCGCCGCCAACCTGCAGGATGCCCAAGGGCAGATCGCAGCCCGGACAGAGTCCCCTGCAAACGAGTCGTATAGCTACTCAATCACTCAGACTTCCCCGATCCAGTCTCCCGAGTTCATCAAAGGAATCGCAAGCGCGTCCGGATCGCTTCTGGCCTGCCTGATCCTTTTCGTCGTTATCGAATACATGTTACGCAAATGGCTGAAGGGTTAGGCAATGTGACCCCTCGATCGGTTTTTTTACCGCAGACAACCATTCAACCAGAAGTTGCTCTCCTTCCTTTCGAGTGCTTTCATCAAGTAACTGGCGATGAGCATCTAATTCCGCGGCGATGAAGTCATTCAGCCAATCTGCCTTGGGATGTTCAACCGCCGTTATAGGGCAACAAAAATCATGTGCATATCGCAACCAGCCCCAGCCTGCAGATGGGGCCGGATCGCACCCGCACCCCCAGAGATTCATCCGTGCGAGCGCAAAGGCTGCAAGTCGGTCTCCTCCAAGCGCGACCTCCGCAAGTTTTTCTTTGTAACTCGATAACTCATCAATAGAATCGCTGTCATTTTTAAAAGCGGCTTCTATGTGCCATAGGGCAGCACGCCCAAGATTGGGTTCAGTGCCGCAACCAATTCTAAACATGGCGCCCAATACACCCATGGCGGTAAGGTCACCCTGTTCTGCAGCAAGGCCAATCCAGTGAAAGGCAGCTTGTTCGTCTTTATCGACGCCGCTACCATGAAGATAACGTTTGCCAAGGTTGTACTGAGCGTTCTCAAATCCTTGGTTGGCACTCATTTGATACCAGTACGCAGCGGCTTTGGCATCCGGTTCGCAGCCCAGTCCATCCAATAACATTGTGCCCAGATTGTTTTGTGCCTTTGCATCGCCATTTTTCGCGGCAAGCTCATACCAATGACGAGCTTTGGCAAAATCTTGCACGACGCCAACGCCCTCGCGATAACGATCCCCTTGCTGGCGAGCCTCCTCACCTGGAGTGGAAATATGAACTGTACTGGGGCTGTCAGGAAGATCCAACCAACCCCCTTCAAGATGAAATCCCTCGGAACACATGTCACTTTCTAATTCACTAGGCGTAACATCATCAAGAGTCGCTAATCTATGGCTATCTTGAGTCGTGACGAGAAAACTTTCTCTTAACATGGTTT
>CAJBIL010000548.1 GCA_903953145.1 uncultured beta proteobacterium | reverse complement strand
ACCCCGCTTTCGGGCGGGGGCTAACGTAGAGGTGACCGGCGCTGCGCGGCTTTATCCTTTCTAGTCGAGCCACAGCCGGCGCTTTGGTGCCCATACGCAGCCACCTCGGCCTGCGTCATCCGCGCTTCTGCACCGATGGATTGATGACTTATGCCGTAGTCTTCTACTTTGTTTGTGCGTTAATGAAAGACCTGATAAACATCTAACCCGTGGGCCGGTCTCCGAGCCGTGGCGTATCGTGAGTGTGCGAGCACTTAGCGAAACGTCATTATCAAGGAGACCGGTATGGAACTGTACGCGGGGATTGATTTGCACTCAAACAATAGCGTGATCGTGGTGCTCGATACGAGTGACCGCGTGGTTTATCAGAAGCGCTTGCCCAACAATCGCGAAGCGATTATCGGCGCGCTGAATGCGTGCGGCCCGATTGTTTCGGTGGCCGTGGAGTCCACCTTCAACTGGTACTGGCTGGTCGATGCGCTGGAGGACGCCAGTTATGACGTGAAGCTGGTCAATGTCGCCGCCGTCAAACAATACGACGGTCTCAAACACAGCGGCGACTTCAGCGATGCACGCCATTTGGCGCACCTGATGCGCCTGGGCATTTTGCCCACTGGCTATATCTACCCACGCGAAGGCCGGGCGTTGCGCGATCTACTGCGAAAGCGCGGCCAGATGGTGCGCGGGCGCACCACGCAGATTTTGTCGATGCAGAACCTGCTTGCGCGCAACCTGGGCACGCAGACCAGCGGCAATGAATTGAAACGCTGGCAAGCCATCGACATCGAAGAGCTCGACTTATTGCCCGAGCAGCGCTTGGCGATTGCCAGCAACCTTGCCGTCATGCGCTGCCTGGACGCGCAGATCAAAGTGCTCGAAGCCGCCATCCTTGAGCAAGCACGCCTGTTGCCTGCCTTTCAGGCGCTGCTCAGCGTCAGCGGCATTGGCAAAGTACTCGCACTCACCATCGCGTTGGAGACGGGCGATATCGCCCGCTTCGACGGGCCAGGCAACTTCGCCTCCTATGCGCGTGTGGTCGATAGCCGGCGCGAATCGAACGGCAAGAAGAAAGGCGAAGGCAACGCCAAGTGTGGCAATAAACACCTGGCATGGGCCTTTGTCGAGGCGGCGCATTTTGCGGTTCGCTACGATGAACAGATCAAGCGCTGGTACCAGAAAAAAGCCGCCAAGACCTTGCAGGTCGTGGCGATCAAGGCCGTGGCGCACAAGCTGGCGCGTGCCTGCTATCACATCCTTAAAACAGGCGAGGTGTTCGATGTGACACGCGCTTTCAGTTGAAGAGCAATGGGGCGGCGCTGGCAGTCCGACATAGGGTTGGTAAAACCAAAAGACCTGATTGAACGTCCGCGCAGGCCCCGCCCGAGTTTGTAACACAGCGCCCGCATCACGAGCCATCAAGGGGTTGGAGGCGCCAGAGGCGTCAGCCACAGATCTGTGCGAGCCTTCAGTAGTACGGCTTGCAGCCTTGGACGTGGTGGGGAACAGAAGGTTTTCTGGGGCGGCGAATGCCGCCAGGGGCCACGCAGAATACCGCGCCGGCCTTGATCCTGATGGGTGACAGGTGCGCCGTGTGCGCAACCAATTATCGAGAACCAAGTGCGCAGAAGTGTTGCAAGCAAAAGGCGTCAGCAGGAAAAAAATGCGCGGGGCGCGCAGGTTTTTTTGCGCCCCTATTGACGGAGAAGGTTAATGGGTGACCCTGCTGACTCATGACCCTGAGTTCTTGTGTGTGTTCTGTGACCCTGTGTTCTGTGTTCTCATGAATTTCAATGACGATTTATTTACTGCTACGACATATAATGCGGCTTGTTGGCATGGATGAGCACGTTATACGAAAATAATTAATGGCTGCTTAGGTATCGTGAACCTCAATGATGTCTGTT
>CAJBIL010000547.1 GCA_903953145.1 uncultured beta proteobacterium | reverse complement strand
TTATTTACCGGCAGATTTCCATTCATGCACACGCCCTCGAACCTCGCAATTGCCCGCCTGCCCGGCTGCGACAGCTGTGCCGCAGAAATCACCAAAATCATGAGCGAACACGCCATGGTGGCTGGTTTTCGCCCGATTGCGAACCTCAAGCAATGTGAAATCCTCGGCTACATCACAACGGTTCGTGGCCCGGCCGGCATGCTACATGGCGCTTACGGACGATTGGCCAAGGTTTCACAGAAACTAAACTTGCTCAATGAGTTTTGTCGCGACTCATTGCAGGCGATCATCCGGCGTTTTCAGGAAAGCAATTGCAAGGGCTTGCTGTTTATCCCATTGCCGGCAGGTGCTATCGAAGTGCTGGGCAACACACTGGCCGAGTCGATTCATCAAGTCGTGCTCGAACTTGGCCAGCCGCCCGCATCGATTGTTTTTATGTTTCCGGATATCGCACCGGGGCAGTTTCCCGTGGCCGTTAATTTTGCCTCGAACCTGCTGGCAAAGGAATTCCAGCTCGCGTCACGCAGTTTTGGCTGCGCATTAACCGAACAGGAACTCTGGTCAGGCTTACCCGTCAGCTTCATGCTGCTGGAGGAACATCTGTTCGAAGGCATTGACCTTGCCCGCATCGGACAAAACGGATTATCGACGCTGCTCGCGGCTGAAGTCACCATGGGGCGCCGCGTCATCGCCGATGGGATCAGGAACGGCAGTGACCTGAAGGCACTCTCCCAACTGGGCATTGCGTTTGGCGCAGGTGACTACATCGGCCGGTCGAATGCCTTGCCAACACGCGCCATGTCGGCGGCTGCACACAAGGCGATCTCAAGCACACAATCGGGCAACAACATTCCGAAACTGGCGCCCGGCAGCGTGATTGATCGCTTGCTGTCGACGCCCTCCCCGGTATTTCCGGAGACGACATCGGACGAAGTGTTCAAGCGTTTTGAGGAAAACACCGAGCTTAGAGCCATCGCTGTCGTTGAGAATGTCCAAATGCAAGGCCAAGCGCACGGCCAGCTGCACGGGCTGATTTCGCGTTACGAAATGCTGGGCAACATGTCGCGCCCCTATCGCCATGAGGTTTACGGGCGCAAACCCTGCACCCGCTTCATGGATGCCAAGCCGCTGGTGGTCGATATTGGCGTCAACCTTTGCGAATTAACCGAGCTGGTCGTGGGTGCCGATCCGCGCCATTTGATCAGTGGCTTCATCATTACCGACCAGGGGCGTTATGTCGGGATGGGCTCGGTTCAGGATCTGGTGCGGGAAGTCACCGCGATGCAGATGGAAGCGGCCAAGTACGCAAACCCACTCACCCAGCTCCCCGGCAATGTGCCGATCAACCAGCACATCGACAACCTGCTTGAAGCCGGCGAGATCTGCTGCATCGCCTACTGCGACCTTGATCATTTCAAGCCCTTCAACGACGTCTATGGCTATGCCATGGGCGATGAAGTCATCCAGCTGACCGCACACGTCCTGACAGAAGCCTGCGATGCCGAGCAGGATTTTATCGGCCATATCGGGGGTGATGATTTCGTTTTGATCCTGCGCAGTGCTGACTGGGAAGCGCGCTGCAACAACGCACTCGCCGCATTCGGCTCGGCGATTCTTAAATTTTTCAGCAACGACGACATTGAGCGTGGCGGCTATATTACGGAGAACCGCAAGGGCGAGATGGATTTTCACCGCCTGACATCGCTCTCGATTGGCGCGATTGAAGCCAGGGCCGGCATGTTCAAAAACCATCTTCAGGTATCGATTGCGGCCGCTGAAGTCAAAAAACGCGCCAAAGGAATCCCCGGTAACAGCCTGTTTATCAATCAACGGATCTACGCTTCCGATACGCACCCAATGCGTTCGCCAGTCGTTGATACCTAAAATCTGACCGCTTTATTTTTCTGGAAATTTCATCATGGTTTTCTTCGAGCTGTTTTCAAACAACCCCAATATTGTTCGCATTGAGGCCGGGCAACCACTTTTTACGGTGGGCGAGGCAGGGCAACAGATGTTCGTCCTGATCACCGGTACGGCTGAAGTGATCGTCAATAACCGGGTGGTTGAAGTTTTGCAGCACGGCAATGTGGTTGGCGAAATGGGCATCATCTCTCCCGGGCCGCGCTCGGCCACAGTCGTCGCCGAAACGGAATGCGAGTTCGTCGCGATTGATGAGAAGCGCTTTCTCTATCTCGTGCAACAAACGCCCTATTTTGCGACACAGGTCATGCGTGTGCTGGCCGAGCGACTTCGTGCGGCGAATCAGCTGGTCGCCCCGATCGAAGATATTTGAGGATCGCCCGGCGCATAATCATTGTGTTAAGATGCTGTTTCTATTCAGGTTAATAGAAATTATGCGCTTCTAATTGCACGCCGCCCAACTTAAAAGCCCTGATTTTCAGGGCTTTTTTGTTTTAAGCGCCAAAGAAGCTATTTTTTGACCGTGCTCTGTAACCCTGCTCTGTAACCCTTATGGATAAACGTTCTACAACGATGCCCCTCGGAGAGCCAGCAAATACGCCACGCTTCAGACATCAGTGACGTAGACCGCCTATCCATGCGCCCCGCAGGCAAGTACCCTTGGGGTGCGCCCCGCAGGAAGTACCCTTGGGGTGCGCCTTCCAGCCAAGTGCTCACAAAATACCGGATATCCACGATGCAAGCCCCCTCAGATAAAACCGCCCGCAAACTCACCCTCTATGGCATTAAAAACTGTGACACGATGAAAAAAGCCTTTGCCTGGCTTGAAGCGCAGGGCATTGCCTATGACTTTGTTGATTACAAGAAAGCCGGTGTCG
>CAJBIL010000546.1 GCA_903953145.1 uncultured beta proteobacterium | reverse complement strand
CGCCAGCTTCACCAAGGAACATCTGATCAGCGAGATGACCGTCGTGCGCAACGAGCTGGAGCGCAGCGACAGCGACCCCGGCAGCCTGGTGATGCGCGCCTTGCAGCGCCAGGCCTTTGCCTGGCATGGCTATGCCCGCTCAACAATCGGCGCGCGCAGTGACATCGAGGATGCGCCTTTCTCTGCCTTGCAGGCGTTCCACAAGAAGCACTACCGGCCGGATAACGCCGCGCTGATCGTCTCCGGCAACTTTGACACGGCGCGCGTGCTGGCGCTGGCCAGCCGGTTATTTGCTGAAGCGCGCAACCCGGCAACCCCAAAGATCACCAGCTGGACCCGCGAAGAAACCCGCGCCACCACCAATCGCAGCGAGCTGACATTGCCGGCCGGAAAAACCATGGCCGCCAGCGCCTGGAAGCTGCCCGGCATGACCGAACGGCAGACTTACGCCCTCGACCTGGCAAGCAGCGCGATTTGCGCCAACGACTGGGGCAGCCTGCGCAAAGACCTGGTTCTGGAACGAAAAATCGCGGTTTCCGTGTCCTGCGGCACGCACATCCAGAGCGACTACAGCCTGCTGGTCGGCTTTGCCACCGCCGGCCAGGAGGCCAATGCCGAAACCCTCTCGCTAGCGTTGCGCGAGCACATCGAAGCCGTCGCCGCCAAAGGCATCAGCGAGGAGCAACTGGCGCGCGCCCGGTTATCCGAGCTCAACGCCTACGAGCGGCTGGAAAGCGACCACGAAATGCTGGCGCCTTTACTCTCGCAGGCCGAAGTTGCCGGTGATTGGCGGCTGTTTTTCTGGCAGCGCGACATGGTCAATGCCGTGACGCTGGACGAAGCCAATGCAGCGCTCAAAAAATGGGCGGTCAGCGTGAATCGCAGCGATGTCCTGCTCCGCCACGCTGAGGGCGTCGCCGCCCCCGAACTACCCAAAGCGACGCTCGCCAACAACGCCAAAACGCTGGTTTCCGGCAAGGCGTGGCCGGTCGTCGCGAAAACCGCCGACCCGCTCCCCAATTCAGCCCTTGAACTGGCGCAGGCCACTGTCAATATCCCGCTCGACGGCACACACGCCCGCGCTGCGCTGATCTCGCGCAAAACCCAGGGCAACCTCGCCTGGCTGGTGCTGGGCAATGACTACGGCAACGAAAACGCCCTGCGCGGGCGGCTACCCGCCTGCACGATAGCCAGCGGCCTGCTGGCCTACGGCGGCGGCGGCCTTGACCACGATGCGCTGAGCGCCCGCCTGGAAACGCTGCAAGCACACTGGTCGCTGAACCTCGGCGGCATTGTGCTGGAGGCGCCGCGCCGCAATATCGATGCGGCGCTCGATGTGCTGCTCGCGGCCTGGGCGGCGCCCGCCTTGCCGGCCAACGAATTCGAGCGCATCAAGGCAGCATCGATCGCCCGCCTGGAGGCCGCACTGAAAGACCCGGCGCAAGTGGCCGCCAATACCGCCAGCCTGCGCTTTGACAACTACCCCGCCGGGCACCCGCTCCAGCCCCGTTCGCTGGAACAGCAACTGGCCGACACCCGCGCCGTTAATTTAGCCGACGCAACGGCCTGCGCGGCTGATTTCTCGGGCATTGCCGACCTCCGTCTGGCCATGGTCGGCGCTTTCTCGGCGCAGGATGTGCAGGCTGTCTGGCAGAAAATCGCGCAGCTTCCCAAAGCCAAAATCGCTTATCAGCGGATCAAGGACATTGCCGCACCACTCACGCTCAATACGATGCCGATCAACATCGCCATGCCGGAAAAACCCAACGCGACGATTGTCGGCTCGACGCTACTGCCCATCACCGACAGTGAACCGGATTTCCCGGCGCTGCGGATCGCCGTCAAGGTGCTTGGCGGCGATGCCGACAGCCGCATCTGGACACGGCTGCGTGAGCGTGAAGGGCTCGCTTACAGCGCCGGCGCGAGTTTGTCGGGCAATCACTTCGAGCCACGCAGCAGGTTTTCACTACAGGCCAGCGCCGCCAGCGACAAGGCCGACGCCGCCCAAAAAAGCTTGCAGGAGGAACTGGCACGCGCCCTGCAAGACGGCTTTTCCGAACAGGAAGTCGAGCGCGCCAAACGCGCCTGGCTACAGGAGCGAAAAACAACACTGCGCGCCGAACCCTCGTTCGCCAGCAGCCTCGCCCAAGGCATGTACAGCGGCCGCGACTACGCCTGGCTGGCGCAATACGACGAAAAAATCGCCCGACTAACGGCCGCAGAAGTCACCGCCGCACTACGCAAATATCTGAAGGAAGCGCAGGTGCTCTGGATGATTGGCCGAGGCAGCTAACGCCCCCATAAGCTCGACAGCGGCGCGGCCCAAAGACCATCACCCAAGGGCATGGTCTCGTTGCCGTCGTAAAGTAGAACGCCCAGCTTGAACCGGTCACCGGCAATGCTGGACAGCTTCCTCAGGCCACGCAGATCGCGCTCCTTTACCGTGGCGGAGGATTTCACTTCCACGCCCACCAACTGGCCGGCAGCATTCTCGATCACCACATCGACTTCAAACTTATCGGTATCGCGGTAATAGAGTAGTCGGTAGCCCCCCTCGGCCGTATTGGCATGCTTGAGTAACTCCCCGTACACGAAGGTTTCCAGCACATTGCCGAACCGGCTACGGTCTTGCCGAACCTCGGTGGTACTGAGGTCCGTCATGGCCGCCAGCAAACCGGAATCAATAAAGTGCAACTTGGGGGTTTTCACGACACGGTTAAGCCGGTTTCTGGACCAAACCTCAACGCGTCGTAACAAGTACATTTGCTCGAAAATTCCTGTGTAACGGGAAGCCGTTTTCCCATCCAGACCAACCTGCCCACCCAGTTGGGTGTAGTTGCACATCTGGCCGGAAACCTCGGCCAATGCACGCAAAAAGCGAGGCAGTTGATCAAGCTTGTCGATACTGGCGATATCCTGCACATCACGCCGGATAAGGGCGTCGAGATACTGACGCGCCCAGACGATACGGCGGCGGGCACTGGCACGGGCAACGGCTTCCGGATAGCCGCCCCGGAGAACCGCATCAACCATCTCCTCTCCCACCACCGGCGTGTCGACTTTGAGTAAAAAGCCATTGAAAGCGGCATCGATCCAGTTGGCGGTATTGCCGTGCAGCTCGCTTTGCGACAAGGGGAGAAGAGTTAGCGTTTCCATACGCCCGGCCAGCGAGTCAGCCAGCGTGGGCAACGCCATCAAATTCGCTGATCCGGTTAGCAGGAAACGGCCGGGGCGCCGATCCTCATCAACACTTTTTTTGATGGCCAGCAATAACTGCGGTGCACGTTGAATTTCGTCGATCACGGCACAATCCAGACTACGGATCATTCCCGCCGGGTCTTCCCGGGCGGACAGCAAGGTCAGCTCGTCATCCAGTGTGAGATAGCGCATTTCTGGTTCGGCCATCTGCCGCACCAGTGTCGTTTTCCCTGCCTGGCGTGGGCCGGCAACAAGGACAACGGGCGTATCTGCCAAAGCTTCAGCGATACGTTTTTGTACAAGGCGCGGATAGTGCAAAGACGAATTCATGCCGTAATAGTACCGGTAAATCCGGAGACTGTCTTCGTAATATCCGGAATCATATGCCGTTAATTACGGAATGTTATGCCGTAAATTACGGAATCAAGGATTCACGGAAGCTCGGCATCGGCCAGCAGCGGCGCTACTGCGTCCTTCCCGGAAAGCATTGGCGTGCCTTG
>CAJBIL010000545.1 GCA_903953145.1 uncultured beta proteobacterium | reverse complement strand
TCAGTTAGTGCTCGAGAGTGAAGGTGCTGATGCGGCGTATCGACTGGTTCGTGACGAGCTCAAGCGCAATCCGACGCTACTTGGCTTTGATAAGCTGCTTGAGGCTCGGCTCCTCGTTGCTTCTCCGGAAAATCGTCCCGACCTTGATCTCGCTAAAGGAATCGTGCAAGGCTATACGCGCCGACTTGCCCGTTATCGGTGCGATAATTGTGGCTTCAAGGCACGCCAGTTTTATTGGCGTTGCCCGGCTTGCGGCGGCTGGGAGACTTATCCGCCCAAACGCACTGAAGAATTTGATTTAACGCCTTAGGAGCGAACTTTGAAAGTTACCGTCGTAGGTACCGGTTATGTCGGATTGGTCAGTGGCACTTGTCTTGCCGAGGTTGGCAATGATGTGTTGTGTCTTGATGTTGATCCTGAAAAAATCCGTATTCTTAAAGAAGGCGGCATCCCGATTTTTGAGCCGGGGTTGCTCGACATGGTCAAGCGTAACGTCGCAGCCGGTCGCTTGCGATTTACCACCGATGTGGCTGAAGCCGTTGCCCATGGCACGATCCAGTTTATCGCGGTCGGTACGCCCCCTGATGAAGATGGATCTGCCGATCTGCAGTATGTGACAGCCGCAGCCCGGAGCATTGGCAAACACATGACCGACTTCAAGGTCGTCGTCGACAAGTCGACGGTGCCGGTCGGAACCGCTGATAAGGTGAGTGCCGCGATTGCCGAGGAACTCGCCGCGCGTGGCGTCCCGCTGGAATATAGCGTTGTTTCCAACCCGGAATTTCTCAAGGAAGGCGCTGCGGTCGACGATTTTATGCGCCCGGATCGGATCGTGATCGGTGCTGATAATGAACGCGCCGTTGACCTGATGCGTGCGCTTTATGCACCGTTCCAGCGCAACCACGAACGCTTGATTGTGATGGATGTTCGTTCCGCAGAACTCACGAAATACGCCGCCAACGCCATGCTGGCCACCCGCATCAGTTTCATGAACGAACTGGCCAATCTGGCCGAGAAGCTGGGTGCCGATATTGAGCATGTGCGTCAGGGTATCGGTTCAGATCCGCGCATCGGTTATCACTTTTTGTATCCCGGTTGCGGCTATGGTGGTTCGTGTTTCCCGAAAGATGTTCAGGCATTACAGCGCACGGCGCGGCTGGATGCGGGGATCGAACTGAAGGTGCTCAACGCGGTTGAAGAAGCCAACGATGACCAGAAGCGCGTTCTGACGGCCAAGGTAAAGGCAAGGTTTGGCAACGATCTTAAGGGGCGGAAGTTTGCTGTCTGGGGGCTGGCCTTCAAACCCAATACCGATGACATGCGTGAAGCGCCAAGTCGCTATCTGCTGGCTGATTTGTTTGAGGCTGGTGCGACTGTTAGCGCTTACGACCCGGTGGCCATGCACGAAGCGCAGCGTGTTTTCGTCAATGAACCGCGTCTGACGTATGCCGAGAACCCGATGGCTGCACTGGATGATGCCGATGCCCTGATTATCGTGACCGAGTGGAAAGAGTTCCGCAGCCCCGACTTTGCTGCGGTCAAAGCCAAGCTCAAGCAGCCGGTGATTTTTGACGGGCGCAATCTTTATGAGCCGAAAACACCGCGTAGTTTCGGGATCGAGTACTTTGCCATCGGGCGTAAATAATGCATCTGGCCGATCTTTCTTCCGCACGACTGCTGATTGTCGGTGACGTGATGCTTGATCGTTACTGGTTTGGTGACGTCTCCCGTATTTCGCCTGAAGCGCCCGTGCCGGTAGTCAAGGTTGAGCGAACCGAAGACCGGCCGGGGGGCGCGGCTAACGTGGCACGCAATGCTGCCGCACTGGGTGCGCAGGTTGGCCTGCTTTCGGTGGTCGGTGACGATGAGCCGGGCACCACACTGGCACGGCTTGTGGGGGAGGGCAGTGTCAATGCCAGCCTGCATGTTGATCCGGCAATCAGTACGACAGTCAAGCTTCGGGTTATTGGACGACAGCAGCAACTCCTGCGGATTGATTTTGAAACGACGCCGTCGCATGAGGTGCTGCGTGCCAAGCTCGTAGAATTTGAGGCGCTTTTGCCGGATTGCGATGTGGTCATTCTCTCGGATTATGGCAAGGGCGGGCTGACGCACATCGAAGAAATGATTCGTCTGGCGCGTGCCGCCGGCAAAAAAGTGCTGGTGGACCCGAAGGGCGACGATTACTCGAAATACGCGGGCGCCACGATCATCACACCAAACCGTGCCGAGTTGCGCGAGGTTGTCGGCCGCTGGAAAGACGATGCCGAGCTTCAGCTAAAGGCGGAAGCCTTGCGTGCTGAACTCGGGCTGGAAGCCTTGCTGGTAACGCGCAGCGAGGAGGGGATGTCGCTGTTCCACGCGGGTGGAATGGCGCATGAAAAAGCCGTGGCGCGCGAGGTTTTTGACGTTTCAGGTGCCGGAGACACGGTTATTGCCACGTTGGCCGTGATGCTTGCAC
>CAJBIL010000544.1 GCA_903953145.1 uncultured beta proteobacterium | reverse complement strand
GTCAAATGTACACGAGCGTCAACGGGCAGATCACAACGACGGTGGCGAGTGTTAACTCTTACGCCGAGCAGATCGGTGCCTTGAATCAGCAGATCATCATCGCTCAGTCGTCGATCAGCCAGCCCGCCAACGATCTGCTGGATCAACGTGATCAGCTGGTTTCTGAGTTAAACAAGCTGGTTCAAGTCGCAACGACGACGAATACAGATGGCAGTTACAACGTTTTTATCGGCACCGGCCAGCAACTCGTCGTCGGTACGCAGGTGTCCAAAATGACTGCGACAGCGTCAAGTGCTGATCAGACGCGGGTTGCGGTAGGTTTGCAATCCGCCGGCGGTGTGCAGGAGTTGCCCGAGTCGCTGATAACCGGCGGTAGCCTGGGCGGGTTGTTGCGTTTCCGTACCGAGTCGCTGGATCGTGCCGCGAACGACGTCGGCAGAACCGCCGCATCGCTGGCACTCACGTTCAACGCGCAGCACGCGCTAGGGCAGGATCTGACCGGGCATATTGCCGGTGATACGAGCTTTGTCGGTGATTTCTTCAACGTATCGCAGCCTTCAGTGGTCGCCAATACACGCAACCAGGGTACTGCTTCGGTGACGTCGACCCTGATTGCACCGCCCCCGATCGATGGCCACTATACGTTGACGGCAGACCCGCTTGGAACGGGCTTCAGTTTGACGCGGGATTCGGATGGCTTTGTCTGGCCGAGTCAGGCGGGGGGCGCAGCCTGGTCTGCATCGCTTGCTACGCTTCAGGCACTGGTTCCGGCAAGTGAGGGGGTGACCGTGGCGAATGCAGTGACCCCGGGATTTGTCCCCGTACCGAACAATGTCTCGAAGGTATTGGGGTCGGCAGCCGTTAATGCCAATTTCTATACCAATCTGACGACCAGCGACTATAGCGTCGGCTTCGACGGCGTCAATTATTCAGTCACACGACTGTCCGACGGCCATGTCTGGCCGAATACGACAGAGCCCGCAACCCTGGTGCCGGGTACCGCTTTCTCGCTCCCCACCGAGGGCATCACGATCAATCTCTCCGGTACGATGATTCCCGGTGACTCCTTCGTGATTAAGCCAATCACCAATGCGGCACGCAATATTTCCGTTAATGCCGCGCTCGCGGCCGATGCGCGTCTGATCGCTGCGGGCTCACCAGTCCGCGTTCAGGCGAATTCGACCAATACGGGCGCCGCGACAATCACTGCGGGGAGTGTTTCAACCGGCTATGACGCCGCAACGGGCTTCCCGATCAGTTTTGTCTATAGCGATACGGACAATACGTTGACTGGTACCTATCCGAATGTGCCTTCGGCCTTTGTTGATCCCTTGCTGCCTGCCGGTACCTTCAAAATCTCCTTCGTCAGTGGGAGCACAATTACCTTGGGCGGTATTAGTGTCGTTATTACCGGCGCACCCAAGGATGGCGATACTTTCTCCATCGGTCGCAATACGGCCGGTGTTTCCGATGGCCGCAATGCATTGGCACTCGGCCAGTTGCAGACGCAGAACACGATGTCTGGCAAAACCGCCAGCTACCAGTCGGCCTATGCGCAACTGGTTAGCGATAACGGCAACAAAACGCGCGAGATTAAAGTCACCGGGGCTGCACAGCAGGCACTGGTTGATCAGTCATCCAATGCCCGGGAAGCGCTTTCCGGTGTGAATCTCGATGAGGAGGCGGCGAACCTGATCCGTTACCAGCAGGCGTACCAGGCCTCGGCAAAAATACTGGATATCGGCTCCAAATTGTTCGATGTCCTGCTGTCACTCAAGTAACAGGAAGCAAAGGGGAATCCCATGCGTATCAGCACCAGTCAGATGTTCGACGCCGGTGCGCTGAATATTCAGCGCAATCAGAGTGACGTCTTCAAAACCTACAATCAGATTTCCACCGGGCGCCGGGTGCTCACACCCGCCGACGACCCTGTCGCCGCTGCGCAGGCTTTGATGGTGACGCAGTCCGATGAGGTGAATAACCGTCACATCGATAATCAGGGCTACGCCGGCGATAAATTGAAGTTGCTCGAAACCAAGCTGACCAGCGCCACTGACAGCATCCAGAATATTCTTGAAAAAGCAGTGCAGGGCGGCAACTCGGGCACGTTGAGTGATACGGATCGTAAATCAATCGCGATGGATATGCGGCAGCAACTGGCGCAATTGTTGTCGACGGCGAATAGTCAGGATGGCAGCGGTCTGTATATGTTTTCAGGCTACCAAAGCAACGTCCGGCCTTTTACGGCAGCCACTGACCCGACCGATCCGAGCGCGCTTGCGACGCCTGCGCCGCCTCAGAGCTATACAAATCAATATGTTACCTATAGCGGTGATCAGGGCCGGCAAGAATTAAAAGTGGATGCTTCGCGGATCATGCCGGTATCTGAAAACGGTAGCGATGTATTTATGCGGGTGTCCGGCCCGGATGGAAGTCTGACCGGCGGGAGCGTTTTTGACTCTATCAAGAACATGATCGATACGCTGGAGAAACCGATGGCAACCAATCCGTCGTTCCAGGCAGATTTCAACAAGTCATTGGGTGATCTGCATTCCGTTCTCGACAACGTTGTAAGAATTCGCTCGTCGGTCGGCTCTCGTCTGGCCGAACTCGATGCCATGGGCACCGCTTCTTCCGCACAAACGCTGCAATATAAAGAAACGCTCTCGAACTTGCAGGATCTTGATTACGCCAAAGCGTTAACCGATTTTACCAAGCAGCAGAATAGTCTTGAAGCCGCGCAAAAATCATTTGCGCAGATCAGCGGCCTTAGTTTGTTCAAGATTCTCTAGCCATGCGCCCGACAAATCTGCTTCCACTGTTTCTGGGCCTTGCCGTTCTGACGGGATGCGCCACTAATACCAGCAATACCCTGAGTGGTCAGTTGCCGATCACGGGGCCGATCATTCCTTCAGGTTCGCTGGCCCTGTCGACTAAAAATGTTTATTCCTACGAGACACTGGCCGCCGGGGCGATGGCGGCTGGGCTGCTTTATCTCGTATACGACCCACTGGCGCCCAATTGGTCGGTTGAGGAAACGCCTTTGAGCACGGATACTTTTTACCTTTCGATGCGCGCCAAAAGCTTTCGTACGGGTGGGGATGGTGAGGCGATCATGATTCTCAAACGGCGCGCTTTGAAGTTGCAGCGCGAAAATGGCTTTACCGGCTACCGGATTCTCGATTACTCAGAAGGTATTGAATCGAGCACGCCTTTTTCACATCGGGTTTCTGAAGGCACCATCCAGCTGGTACGCGCTGAAGTGGCACCCGTTAAAGCCAGGTAGATTTAACGCCCGGGCGGCGTAAAGTAACCAAGCATTGATTGCAACCCGTGCTCGAAGAGTTGTTGCAAAGGTGCGCTCATATACGGCAGGCCGATCAATAACATGCCGAAGCCGAGTGCCAAAGTCACCGGGAAGCCAACTGCAAACAGGTTGAGTTGCGGCGCGGCACGACTCAATACACCCAGCGCTACGTTGGTAATCAGTAGTGCCACCAGAATCGGCAGCGATAACAATAATCCCGACGAGAAAACCACGACGCCTGCATTGGCCAGATTGAGCCAGCTACTGCTCCCCGGCAGACCCGGGCCAACAGGAATTGTCGTGAAACTTTGCATCAGTGTTGCAAGGAGCAGCAGATGGCCATTGATCGACATGAAAATAAGCGTTGCAAGTAGGCCGATAAACTCTGAGATAACTGGCGTTTGCGCCGTATTCTGCGGGTCATAAAAGGTGGCGAAGCCAAGCCCCATCTGTGTTGCAATCAAGTTGCCGGCCATATCGATTGCGCTAAAAACAAGGCGCATCGCAAAGCCCATCGAAAAGCCAATCAGTAACTGCTGCGCCAGTATCCAAAGCCCGATGCCGGATGCCGGCTCGAACGGCGGCATTGGCGGCAGCGCTGGTGTTATCGCCAGTGCAATGGCGATACCCAGTGTCAAGCGAACGCGCATGGAGAGTGCAGCGTTGTTGAATGGGGGGGCCGCAGCCAGCAGGGCCAGAATACGGGTCAGTGGAAAGAAAAAGGCCACGATCCACGCGTTGATGTCCGCAGTGGTGAGGCTGATCACGGCTGCTTAGCCAATGAGTTGCGGAATGCTTTCAAGCAGTCGCCGGATGTAGTCGACCATCGTTTCAAGCATCCACGGGCCCGCCAGGATCAGCATGATAAACATCACGACGAGCTTGGGTATGAACGATAGCGTCTGTTCGTTAATCTGCGTGGCAGCCTGAAAGATGCTGATGATGAGGCCTGTGACGAGCGCTGCGAGCAGCAAAGGCGCTGAAATCATGAGCGTGATCAGGATGGCTTGCCGTCCGATATCCATGACCGTTTCGGGCGTCATGTGCCAAAACTCTGGACAAGAGAGCCAAGTAGCAGGTGCCAGCCATCAACCAGCACAAACAGCATCAGCTTGAACGGCATGGAAACCATAACCGGCGACATCATCATCATACCCATCGACATCAGAACGCTGGCTACCACCATATCAATTACCAGGAACGGAATGAAGATAACAAAGCCGATCTGAAATGCCGTTTTCAGCTCGCTTGTCACAAACGCCGGGATCAGCACGCGCATCGGGATGTCGTCGGGTGATTCCATCTTTTCGACATTGGCCATCCTTGCGAACAGGCCGATATCGGATTCCCGGGTTTGCTTGAGCATGAACTTTCGAAGTGGCACCGTTCCTCGCTCAACCGCTTGTTGAAAGGTAATGCGGTTTTCGGTCAGTGGCAGGTAGGCGTCCGCATAAATTTTGTCCATGACCGGCGCCATGACAAAGAAGGTGAGGAACAGCGACAAACCCACCAGAACCTGATTGGGGGGGGATGTTTGCGTACCGAGCGCGTGCCTGAGCAGGGAGAGGACAATGATAATGCGCGTAAAACCGGTCATCATCAGCAGCGCTGCCGGCAGGAAGGTCAGCGATGTCAGCGTGATCAGCGTCTGAATCGATAGTGTGTAAGTCTGGCTCCCGCCGGGGCCAGGTGTGCTGCTCAGCGCCGGCAAACCACCTACTTGGGCCCAGGTGGCGAGCGGGGCAAGCAGTAACGCTGCACCAAGCCATCTTGTCAGGCTAATGGGGTTCATTTTTACGCTCGATCATTTTGTTCAGCCAATCTGCGAAAGGCTTTTCATCTTTGGCGGAGGGTGGGCTCTCACCTTTTGTCATCGTGTGCAGCGTACGAATCTGGCCGGGGCCGATGCCCACCACCAGCCAGGTGTCTTCCACCTCAATCAGCACAATCCGCTCCCGGGTACCAATGACCAATCCCCCCACCACGCGCAAGGGCCCCGTTCTGCCAAAGCCCTGCCCGGGATTAAATTTACGAATCAGGTAAGCCGCCAGAAACAAAATTCCGAAAACAAGCAACAGGCCCAGTCCGCTCTGAAGCATTGCCGCAGCAGATAATCCGGGCGTCGCGGGCAATGCAGAATCAGCCAGCGCCTCCATGGAGGTCTGGACAAACGCAAACAACAAAATAAGGCGGCAGGGGCGGTTGAGAATCAAGGCAGTCTGTCAAAAGGGCAGGGTGGTCGTTCATTTTAGAGCAAGCAGCGGAGCGGGGGAACTTGTTGATCGTTGTGGGCGATCAGTGACATAGTGCGCAGTATTAGATGCACAGAGTTGATAGTATTGGCCAAATGCCGTAAAAACATCAGGTTTAAATATTTTTAAAATACACCTAAAGTAATTAAATTTTTTGCCGTTAGGCCCTTTAGGGAATAATTTTTTACGCTTGGTTCGCGCGGATTTAACGCAGCGTGCCCGTTTCTTCGTTATCGCTTAGTAATGCACACATCCCAAGGGGATTGATCATGGCTTCATTTTTTAACGGCGCATCGACGACAGTCATTTCTGTACTGTCGACAACTCAGGTTGCGAATCTCACAACCGAAGATTATGCCGCGATCACCTCTACGCAGATTGCTGCATTCAGCACGACGCAGCTCCAGGCACTTGAAACCCGCGATCTCGTCGTGATTGGCGCGACCCAGATGGCGCAAGGGTTATCAACCAAGCAGGTTGCTGCCCTGACAACCGCTCAGATCAATAATCTGACAACAGCTCAAGTTTTCGCTCTGACCAGCACGCAAACGTCCGCGTTGACGACTGCACAAATCACTCAAGGTCTAACGACAGCTCAAGTGGCTGTACTTGAGTCTACAGATCTAAATGCATTCAAGTCCACCCAGATTGCCGCCCTAACTACAGCTAGCGTCGTTGCGCTCAGCACCGCCAGCGTAGCCGCAATTAATACAGCGGGTGTTGTCGGGTTGACGACTGCTCAGGCTGCTGCGCTGACCACTGCGCAGGTTGCTGCTTTGACCACCAAACAAGTGGCTGTCCTCGAGACGAGCGACCTTGCTGCGATTACCACGGCGGGTGTTGCTGCCCTCACCACGGCGGGTGTTGCCGCGATTACCACGGCCGGTGTTGCTGCGCTCAGCACGGCTCAGGTCGTGGCCATCACCACGGCCGGTGTTGTTGCCCTGACCACCGCCCAGACCTACGCG
>CAJBIL010000543.1 GCA_903953145.1 uncultured beta proteobacterium | reverse complement strand
GCCGTTCAGACGCTTCTGTTTCTGGAGGCGGCTACGTCTCTTCATGGCCGGGTCCGGTCTGCCGCCTGAGCCAAACTCTATCTGCTGGAACGGCAGAAGGTCTGTGCAAGCCGCCATTGGCTCTTCGCTATCCAACGCTATATTGCACAAAACGGATTAATTCCAAGGCGCCTTTGAAGCCGGGTTTCCAACCTCAGCCCGCAGCCCCGTTAATCATGAATACCCCGGCCTCGGTAACCACCGCGTCAAGTGGCTGGTCATGGGCTTCTGGGGAGATCGAGTCAACGCGCGCCAGTTCAAAGCCGATGCCAATAGTGAGTGGCTGCAAGCCTTGTGCGTGCAGGGCTGCCAGCGTCCGGTCAAAATAGCCACCACCGTAACCCAGCCGGTAACCGGCGGTGTCGAAGCCGTTCACCGGCAGCAACAGGGCTTCGGGCAGGATAAAGTCGCCCTCAGCCGGTGTCGGGATGCCGTAACGGTCGGCGTGCAGTGGCATTGCCGGCGCCCAGCGCCGAAAGGCGAGTGGGGCATTTTCTGCAACGACCACCGGCAGCAAGGCGCTAAAGCGGGGGTTGCCAGCCGCCATCCAGGTTTCCAGCAGCGGGCGTAGATCCGGTTCGTTCCGGATCGGCCAGCAAAAACCGACACGCAATCCGGCCAGTTGTGGAAAAAACGCCTGCAAATAGCCGCAGATTGCCTTTGAATGCCGCGCCCATTCGTCGGAGGACAAGGCCAGCCGGCGTTCAAGTAATTGCCGGCGCAGGATTTGGCGCGTGCTCTGCGGTGTGCCAGTCAGGATTGCGACGTTCTTTTCCGGGCGCAAGTCGGCAGCCATGTGGTATGCTCAAAGGCAGTGTTTACGGGTGTTCCAGCTTATCATGAAGTTTCGCCACACAGTTTTCCTCCTTGCCTTCCCTTGGTTGTTGTTGTCCGCTGCCGTAAGTGCAAGCCCCGCCGATGAGCGTTTCCTGGCGGCGCGTGATGCTTTCCGCAGTGGTGACCGTGTTCGTTTTGAGCGCATTGCTGCCGAGCTCAAAGGCTATGAGCTTGAAGCCTACTTTGACTACTGGCGCGTCATTTCCGAACTTAAGGATGCCGACCCGGCAGCAATTCGCGCGATTCTTGCCCGCCACGAAAAAACCTATGTGGCCGAGAAGTTACGCAGCGACTGGCTTAAGCAACTCGCCAAAAAACAGCAATGGGCAGAATTCGATATCGACTATCCTCTGCTTGGCCAGCCCGATCAGGAGCTGGTCTGCTACGCGCTGCAAAGCCGTCGAGCGCGCGGCGATGCAACGATGCTTGATGATGCGATGCCGCTCTGGCTGACCTTGATCGAGCCGCCGGAGCCTTGCTATCCGGTACTCGAAGCGCTGATCTACGACAAACGCGTGCTCGCCGATGAAGTCTGGATGCGCGTCCGCCGCCAGTTTGAGGCGAATAAAACCGGTGCTGCACGCTACGCCATGAACTACCTGCCGGCCAGCCAGACGCCGGAAAGCCGCCAGGTGGAGTCGGTTATCGATCAGCCAGTGCCCTGGCTGGCAAAGCTGCCGGCTGCTTTCGCAGCGAGCCGGGTGAATCGCGAACTTGCGGCATTGGCGATTGCCCGCGTGGCGCGCAATGATCCACGCATCGCGGCGGAGCAGTTGGGCAGGATCGAGAGCCGCTTGCAGGCCGGTGAAAAAGGTTGGGCCTGGAGTCAGGTCGGCTGGCAGGCGGCACAGCGGCATTTGCCCGAGGCGCTGGACTGGTACCGGCTGGCCGGCGATGCGCCGTTGTCCGATGAAGTGGCGCAGTGGAAGGTGCGCGCGGCCCTGCGTGTCAATGACTGGGGCGCCGTGCGCTCGACGATTGAAAAGATGCCACCGGCGCTTGCTGAACAGCCGGCCTGGATTTACTGGCTGGGTCGCTCCTACCGGGCCGGCGGGCGGCTTGAGGACGCCAATACGCTGTTCGCAAAAATCACCGGTTCGCCGAATTTTTACGGCAATCTGGCCGATGACGAACTCGGCCGGCCGACTATGACGCCGCCCAAAGCTGCCGCACCCACCCGCGATGAGCTGGCGACGGTTAATGCCAATCCCGGTGTCCAGCGCACGCTGGCCTTCTTCCGCATGAATCAGCGCTTCGAGGGAACCAAGGAGTGGAGTTGGGCGCTACGCGGCATGAGTGACCGTGAGCTGCTCACGGCGTCGGACATTGCCCACCGCGCCGGTATTTATGACCGGGCCATTGCGGCGGCGGATCGTACCAAAAACGAGCATGATTACTCGCTGCGTTATCTGGCGCCTTACGGCGAGCAGGTGCGTCCGGCAGCAAAGAGTCAGGCGCTGGACGATGCCTGGGTGTATGGGTTGATGCGTCAGGAAAGCCGCTTCATCACCAATGCCAAATCGACGGTTGGCGCCTCCGGCCTGATGCAGTTGATGCCCGCCACTGCGAAATGGGTGGCCAACAAGATCGGCCTGAAAGATTACAGCCACGCGAACGTCAATAATACCGAGACTAACGTTTTGCTTGGCACGACCTATATGCGCCTCGTTCTGGAAAGCCTCGACAACCACCCGGTACTCGCTTCGGCGGCCTACAACGCAGGCCCCGGCCGTGCTCGCAAGTGGCGTGCCGACCGGCCGCTGGAGGGCGCGATTTACGCCGAAACCATCCCGTTCAGCGAAACGCGCGATTACGTCAAAAAAGTGATGAGTAATTCCGTTTATTACTCGGCCTTGTTCGACGGCAAGCCGCAGTCGATCAAAAGCCGGCTTGGCACCATCGCGCCGCGTACAGGTGGTGAGGCAAAACGCGAGGAATTGCCATAAATTCAGCTCAAATTGCCGTAAAATCACGGTTTTCCCGATACTTATTAAATTGGTAGGGCGCTATGGAACTCAAAAACGTATTGCTGATCGGTGGTAGTGGATTTGTCGGTGGCTGGATCGCCAGCCGGCTCTCCGAGCGCGGTATCCGCGTCACGATTCCCACGCGCCGGCGTGACAACACCAAGCAGTTCATCCTGCTGCCCACCATTGATATGGTCGATGCCAATGTGAATGACCCGCAGCAACTGGCCAAGTTGATGCAGGGGCAGGATGCGGTGATCAATCTGGTCGGCATTCTGCACGATCATGATTCGCGCCTGCCCTACGGCAAAGGCTTTGCTGCCGCACACATTGAACTGCCGAAAAAAATCCTGGCTGCCATGAAGCAGACCGGCGTGCGTCGTCTGGTGCATATGAGTGCGCTGCAAGCCAGTGTTGGCGGGCCCTCAGAATACCTGCGCTCGAAAGGCGAGGGCGAAGTTGCTGTGCGCGCTGCCATGGGCGAACTCGATATCACCATTTTCCGGCCCTCGGTTATCTTCGGGCCGGGTGATGCCTTCCTCAATATGTTCGCCAAGCTGCTCCGGATTTTCCCATTTTTCCCGCTCGGTGGCGCGAGTGCGCGCTTTCAGCCGGTTTGTATTGGTGATGTGGCCGATGCCTTTGCCGGTTGCCTGACCGAGCGCGCGACCTTTGGCCAGACCTATGAGCTGTGCGGCCCCCGGGTTTATACGCTACGTGAACTGGTTGAATACACCGGCGAGCTGATTGGCAAGCCACGCCCGATTATCGCCTTGTCCGATGGCTGGGCCTACTTGCAGGCTGGTCTGCTGTGGCTGCTGCCTAACCCGCCGATGTCGCCGGATAACATGCGCTCGATGGAAGTCGATAACGTCACCGATGGCACGCACAATTATCCCGGCTGGCAGCCGCAATCGCTGGAGGCGGTGGCGCCCACCTACCTCGCGACAGTCAAGCCCAAAATGCGTTTCGACGGTTACCGCCATAACGCCGGGCGTTGATTTGCTTTTAACCGATTCAACTCCGACGCCACCGACGCTCTGGCGGTAGATTTTAGCCTTATGCAAATTTTTACCGTGGGTGGCGCTGTGCGCGACGAGCTACTGGGCTTGCCGGTGCAGGATCGTGATTATGTCGTTGTTGGCGCCACACCCGAAATGATGCTGGCCAAGGGGTTTCGACAGGTCGGTAAGGATTTCCCGGTTTTTCTGCACCCGAAAACACAGGCTGAATACGCACTGGCCCGTACCGAGCGCAAAACCGGGCAGGGTTACAAGGGTTTTGCCTTTGATGCAACGCCAGCGGTGACGCTGGCAGAAGATCTCGCGCGGCGCGATCTCACGATTAACGCCATTGCGCGTGCCGAAGATGGCACGCTGACCGATCCCGGTCACGGCATTGCCGACCTTGCCGCACGCGTGCTCCGCCATGTCGGCCCGGCGTTTGTCGAAGACCCGGTACGTATCCTCCGCGTGGCCCGTTTTGCGGCGCGCTTTACTGATTTTTCGGTCGCCCCTGAAACCCTTGTGCTGATGCGCGAGATGGTCGATAACGGCGAGGTCGATCACCTGGTTGCCGAGCGTGTCTGGCAGGAACTCGCCAAAGGACTGATGGAAGCTCAGCCGTCGCGCATGTTTACGGTGCTGCGTGACTGTGGCGCGCTGGCGCGCCTGTTGCCGGAGCTGGATCGCCTGTTCGGCGTGCCGCAGCGTGCTGAATATCATCCCGAAATCGACACCGGCGTGCATGTCATGATGGTTGTCGATCAATCAGCGCAGCGAGGTTACAGCCTGCCAGTCCGCTTTGCCGCCTTGCTGCACGATCTGGGCAAAGGCACAACGCCCGCCGCTGAGTTGCCGCGTCATATCGCGCACGAGCATCGCAGTGTCCAACTGGTTGGCGACGTATGTGCGCGCATCAAGGTGCCGGTCGAGTGTCGTGATCTGGCATTGCTGGTGGCGCGTTTTCACGGCGACATCCATCGCGGCCCTGAATTGCGCGTCAATACAGTGGTCAAACTGCTCGAAAACGCAGACGCCCTGCGCCGCCCGCAACGTTTTGAACAGCTGCTTAAAGCCTGCACCTGCGATTTCCATGGGCGTCTCGGCTGGGAAGAAAAACCTTATCCATCGCCAGCTTTCTTTATGCAGGCGCTGGCGGCTGTGCGTGGCGTCGATGCGGCAATGATCGTCCGTGCCTGTACTGATGCCGCGCAAATTCCCTTGCGTTTGTACGAAGCGCGTATTGCCGCCGTCAGGCGGGCGCTACCGGCGCTCAAAGAAAGCGAGTAAGTTGCGAGAGCGCCGTCAGCAGGAGTGAGAGTACGATGGTGGTCGCGAACGGGAACTGATACGCCCGGCCACGAAAACGAAAAGAAAGATCACCCGGCAGCCGCCCGAAATTGAACTTGCGTGCCAGTTTAGGCATCAGAATGCCAATAATAAAAACGGCGAAAAAAACAGCGAGCAGCCAACGGAACATTTTTGTTGCTCAAATTAAATGGGATCAGTTGAATGAAGTGGCATTGTAGCGTGATGCGCTTGATGATTTAACGACGACCTTGCTCTGATTCCCGCCATTTTCCCCCGTATTCCCCTCCCAGCAGAAAGACCGTTTTGATCAGTTTTTATCCTCAGCATTCTCCTGGTGACTGCCTCGCTTCGCCAGTGCAGCATTCCCTTCCCCGTCTTTCGGCGGTGGCCCTATGATCAAGCGTGAAGTTGCCGGTATTGAAGTGCTTTCCTGCGCACCCAAGGGCAAAACGTCGCATGCGACGCCTGTGCTTTTCGTTCATGGCGCTTTTGCCGGCGCCTGGGTGTGGGATGAGCATTTTCTCCCTTATTTCGCCAAACAGGGCTATCACGCCCACGCGCTTTCCCTGCGTGGGCACGGTACCAGTTTTGGCCACGAACATCTCGATGCGCACAGCGTACATGACTACGTTGATGACCTGGCGACGGTGGTTACCGATCTGGGTGTGGCGCCGATCCTGATTGGCCATTCAATGGGCGGTTTTGTTGTCCAGAAGTATCTGGAACGCCACCCCGTACCGGCCACTGTGCTGATGTGCTCAGTACCGCCGCAAGGTTTGGTGGCGGCCCAGTTTTCGATGTTGTTTCAGAAGCCGGGTTTGATGGTCGAACTTAACCGCCTGCTGGGCGGTGAGGATGTGTCGCTCGATATTCTGCGCGAATCATTGTTTGCTCAGGATATTCCGCAGGCAACGCTGGAACGCTATTACCGCAAGATGCAGCCGGAGTCGCAACGTGCGATCTGGGATATGTCAATCTTCAGCCTGCCCATGCTGAACCGTATGCACCGTCCGCCGATGCTGGTGTTGGGCGCCGAGCACGACAACCTGATGCCGGCGTTTCTGGTGCAATCAACGGCTCAGACTTACGGTGTCCCGAGCAAGATTTTTAAAGGGCTGGGGCATGGTGTGATGCTTGAAAAAGACTGGCAACACGTTGCCGACACCGTCCTTGAGTGGCTTGTCGCCGAAGAAATCTAGCCCGCACGCACATTCAGGCATCTCCAAGCAGGCGTTGGGCTGCATCGGCGGGTGGTGTGTCGACTTCAAGTACTTTACGCCGGGAGGTCTGGCCGCTTTTCAGGCGTACCGAGGCGTTTGCCAGGCCCAGACGATCTGCCACGAAACGGATCAGTGCAGCGTTGGCTTTGCCATCCACCGGCGGGGCAGCAAGCCTGATCTTCAGCGCGTCGCCGTACAGCCCGGCGATTTCGGATTTTTTGGCGCCCGGCTGGATGTGCAGCGTCAGCGTGATCTTCCCGCCGCCAACCCGGAGCCACGGGTGCATCAGAGAAACATCAGCACGAGTTGAGCAAGCAGGATGGCAATCAACGGCGAGAGGTCAATCGCGGCAATCGGCGGAACAACGCGCTGGATCGGACGCAGGAAAGGTCGAGTCAGCTGCGCTACCGGCTGTGTCAGCGGTGAGTAAGGACTAACCCACGAGAGAATAGCCTGCAAAAATAGCGCGCCAATCAACAGGTAGACGCTTAGACGCAAGGTGGCTAGCGCGCCCTGCCAGAAAAGCAGCCCGAGCAGTTTTTCAGGTGCCAGCATTTCAAAACCACCGCGCAGCGAAAATACCGCAAACAGCAAAATCACCTGCAACAGGTAAGCCGGCAGGAGGCTGGACAAATCAAGTCCGAAAATACCGGGCAGCACCTTGCGTAGCGGTTTGACCAGCCAGTTGGTGAGTTGCACGATGAAGGCGCCTGCCTGATTGCTGAAGGAAACGCGGAAGGCTTGCATGTAAAAACGCAGGAGCAGGGCAAAGGTCATGAATCCGATCAGCGCATCAAGCAGAAAAAGGCCGGCTTGCGTCATCATCATTCATCCTTGCCGAGTATTTCACCCAGCGCGCGGCCGCGTGCTTCGGCGGCGAGGATGCCGGCGATAAGACCTTCCTTCACGCCGCGTTCAGCCATTGTCAGCAAGGCGGCTTCTGTGGTGCCGCCTTTCGAGGTCACCCGCTCGCGCAGCACGCTCGCCGGCTCATCGGATTGCGCAGCGAGCCGGGCTGCGCCGAGCGCGGTGTCGATGGATAGCTGGCGCCCCTGCTCGGGTGTAAAGCCCAGCTGGGCGGCTGCCTGCTGCAATGCTTCAATGAAAAGAAAGGCGTAAGCCGGGCCACTGCCGGAGATCGCCGTTACCGCATCCATCTGCGCCTCGTCTTCGAGCCAGAGCGTGCTGCCTACCGCCTGCAAGATTCGCTCAGCGCCGATCCGCTCGGCTTTGCTCACCGCCGGCAGGGCGTACAGGCCGGTGACGCCGGCACCAATCAGGGCGGGCGTGTTGGGCATTGCGCGCACCAGTTTCTGGTGGCCCCCAAGCCATCGGGAGAGGTCCGCCAGGCGCAGCCCGGCGGCGATGCTGATCACCAGTTGCTGCTTCAGGTGCGCTGCCAACGGCAGGCATGCAGCGCGCATCTGCTGTGGTTTGACCGAGAGCAGCAGTGCATCGCAATTGAGCGCAACGGCATCGGGCGCGGCGTAGCAACGCACCCGGTAGGCCTGCTCAAGCCTGGCACGGGCCTCTGCGCCAAGCTCGATGACGGCAATGTCTTCAGCAGCAAAGCCGGTTTTAAGCAGGCCGCCAATCAGGGCGTTGGCCATATTGCCGCCGCCCAGGAAAGTGATTTTCATGTGTGTGTTCTTTCACCAAAAATTGCAGTACCGACACGAACCAGCGTTGAGCCTTCCGCAATCGCGGCTTCGAGATCGTGTGACATTCCCATTGACAGCGTATCAAGCGCCAGGCCTTCGCCACGCAGCTGATCATACAGAGCGCGCAAACGGCGAAACGGCAGGCACTGTGCCGCAAAATCATCAGCCGGCGCCGGGATGGCCATCAGGCCACGCAGTCGCAAGCGCGGCAGGCGGGCAATCTCGTGTGCCAACGCGGCTGCTGTGTTCAGATCAATCCCGCTTTTGCTGGCTTCGCCACTGACATTGACTTGCAGGCAAACCGCGAGTGGCGGTAGTGAATCCGGTCGCTGCCCGGCCAGCCGTTCGGCGATTTTGAGGCGGTCAATCGAATGCACCCAGTCAAAACTTTCAGCCACCAGGCGGCTCTTGTTGCTTTGCAGCGGGCCGATGAAATGCCATTCCAGCGCTGTATTAAGCGCCTGCAACGCAAGCACCTTGTCGACGCCTTCCTGAACGTAGTTTTCACCAAAGGCGCGCTGGCCGGCAGCAACCGCGTCACGCACATGCGCCGCCGGCCAGGTCTTGCTGACGGCGAGCAGGGTAACGCTGCCGGGAGTACGCCCGTATTGACGCATGGCGGCCTCAATGCGTGTGTGAACGGCTTGCAGGTTAGCGGAAATAGTAGTCATAATCGGACGCTGCGATAAGCTGGAAAGTATAGCATCGCGCCCCGACACTAGCCTGAGGATGAACACCGATGGATATCACCGAACTCCTTGCCTTCAGCGTCAAGAACAAGGCCTCCGACCTTCACCTGTCATCCGGTTTGCCGCCGATGATCCGCGTCCACGGCGATGTGCGTCGTATCAACCTGCCGGCGATGGAGCACAAGGATGTGCACGCCATGGTGTACGACATCATGAACGACGGCCAGCG
>CAJBIL010000542.1 GCA_903953145.1 uncultured beta proteobacterium | reverse complement strand
TTTGTGGCAACGGTCGACAAACTCAAGCCACAGCTCGAACGGCTAAAACGCAACTAGGCTGGAAGGCGCGCCAACTGGCGTTCTACAACATTTTTTTGATGTAGAACGCCATTCCACGCGGGTTGCAGCTTAGTTGGTTATTTACAACTCAGACGCACAGGCATCAATCCACGCAGCGCGTTGGCAACGTAAATCGCCGGCGCTGACTGCAAATCCTCAAGCCGCAACACCTGCTCAACGGCGCGCCCGGAGGCGATCAGTTGCCGGCGCATCACGCCCGGCAGCAGGCCGCACGCTAAGGGCGGCGTGAGCAGCATCCCATTGCGCTCAACGAACACATTGCTGCGCGCCCCCTCGCAAACCTCACCACGCGTATTGAGGAAGATCGCGTCGAACACGTCCGGCTGATCCGCCAGCGCAGCCAAAGCGCGATCGTACCGGCTGCGGGCGGTGGTCTTGTGGCGCAGCAGCGGGTCGTCGGCATCGAGTCGCTCGCTGGCCAGAACGACCTGCCATTCGCGCCCGGCCTCATCAGGCTGCGGCGCTGACGCAACACGCACCGTGCCATCGTGCGCCAGGGTCAGCCGCACCCGATACAGCGCCGATCCACAGCGCTTCGCCTCATCCGCCAGCAGTGAAGTCACTTGCTGCGCATCGTATGAAAACCCCAATACATGCGCAGACGCACGCAAACGATCAAGATGAAAATTCAGCAAGGGGTAAGCACCCGCTTCCAGCCGCAGCGTTTCAAACAACTCAAAGCCGGGATCGAAGCCGGTCAAAAAATGCGCTTTGAGCAGACATTCGGCGTACTCGCTCGCGGGATCGGCATCAATCACGATCCCGCTACCGACGCCCAACCGCCCCCTTTGCACACCGTTTTCCTGGCGAATCTCAAGGGTGCGAATCGCCACATTGAAACGGCAATCGCCCCCCGGCGCGACCCAGCCCAATGCGCCGGTGTATAGACCGCGCTGCCAGCCCTCCAACTCGGTAATGCGCTGCATGGCGCGGATTTTGGGTGCACCGGTAATCGAGCCACAAGGGAAGAGCGCACGAAACAAGTCGAGCAGGCTTGCGCCCGGCAAATCAGCCGACACGGTGGAGACCATCTGCCAGAGCGTGGGATACGCCTCCGCCGCGCACAAGGCATCAACCCGCACCTTTCCCGGCTGCGCCAGACGGCCAAGATCGCTACGCAGCAGATCGACAATCATAACGTTCTCGGCGCGCTCTTTATCGGAAGCGAGCAGTGCCGCACAATGCGCCGCATCTTCCGCCGGCGATTGCCCACGCGGGGCTGTGCCCTTCATCGGCCGCGTCACAACGCGATCGCCGCGCCGCTCGAAAAATAATTCAGGTGAAAAAGACAAGAGCGTCGCTTCCGGCGTCGCTATATAACCGCCATAGCGCACCGGCTGCCGCTCACGCAATCCCGCATAAAGCGCTAGCGGATGGCCAAAAACCTGGAAATCGAGGGGAAAGGTGAAGTTGATCTGGTAGCAATCGCCATCAGCAATCCATTGGCGAATTTGCGCTACCGCCTCAGCGTAGTGCGCCGCGTCCATTCCCGGCAAAAGATCAGCGATACCGGCGTTGTTCTCATGGGCCGGTATCGCCGCCAGGCGTGCGGCAAGAAAAGATGCAACAGCATTGGTATCCAGCCGCTCACTACAACCAAAAATCCACGCCTGTAGCAAAGGCCGGTCCAGTGTCGGCGCAAAAACGCCGGGCTCGAAACTGAAACCAAGCCCGTATTCAGCAGCCAACGCCACCCACGCACCACCCGCTGTAGCCGCTTCAATCTGTGCAAAAATCGCGGCCGGATCGCCGTTGCCATCAAAGCAGATGGCGCCGCGATAATCCGTCAGCAATAACGCACCGCCGTCGTCGCCATCAAACAACGAAAAATGGCTATCGTCGCGCATCGTCAATCAGTCGGGGAAAATTGCGGTCAACGTCGTAGGCCGCAATAAAAGGGGCTACTTGCGCTGCAAGAAATACTCGAAGACTTTGTCAGTCTCATTATTGGCCAGCAACGCGTTGCCTGTCTGCCTGGCAAATGCCTCAAAATCCTTGACCGAACCAGGATCGGTCGCCAAAACATGCAGCACCTGCCCCGACACCATTTCAGACAGGGCTTTCTTCGTACGCAAGATCGGCAGCGGGCAGTTCAGCCCTTTTACATCAAGTTCACGATCAACATGCATGGCAAAGTCCAGAGCGGAAATAAAAACGCATTTTAACCGCTATCGTTTCTGTTTCGCCTCTTCCAGCTGCAGCTTGCGCAACTCGCGCAAGCGCGCATCAACGGCCGACTGTTCATAAAAGTTGCCATCGGTGGCCCGCTGCGCCAGCATCAACTGCTCCACCGCCTCACCCAACTGGCCTTGCAGGATATAAAACTCAGCCTGCGCACGATGCTGCTGCAAACGCTTGCCCAAAGCAGCATAGGTTTTGGCCTGCAAACCGTAGAGCTTGAAATCCGTGATGTAAAGCTGGAGCTGGGCATCAAGAAACTGCAACGCCGAGTCGTACACCCGCCCCGCGTACAAGGCTTCAGCATAACCATAAACCAGGGCTCTGGACTGCGGGAAACGCTGTAAAGCATCGCGGTAAATTGCCTGCGCAGCGGGTAGATCACCCGCCGCCACCTTGATCTCAGCCGCCAGGCCGGGAATCATGGCCGAAGGCAATTTAAGCGCATTGAGCGCATTCATTTCCCGTTGCGCGCCGGTCACATCCTTCGCCCGGAGCAAGGCATAGCACAAGCTGTAGCGCGCAGCGGCCTCGGAAGCGTACTTCTGCTCGCGCAACTGCGTTTCGGCGAGTGACAAGGCTTCACGTGCCGTACCGTCCTGCGCGCGCAACTTGGCACGCACCAGCAGAAAATCAATCCCATTGACCACCTGCCGGTAAGGCGCGCCCTGGGCGCGATTCTGCATATCGGAAATCCGCTCAACCGTCATCGGGTGCGAACGCATATAGACAGGCGCATTACTCTCATAAAGCCGCCCGGCCTTCTGGAGCCGCTCAAAGAATGCCCCCATGCCGCGCACATCAAAGCCCGACTTCTCCATTGTCTGATAACCAACGCGGTCCGCCTCGCGTTCAAAATCGCGGCTGTACGCTAATTGCGACTGAATTGTCCCGGCTTGCGCCGACGCGATTGCCGCGCCCGCAACTTGCGAATTGGAGCGTGCCGCCAGAATACCGACGGCCATCGTGATCATGCTGGCAATCGAGTTCTGCTTCTGATTTGAGATTTGCCGCGCCAGATGGCTTTGCGTAACGTGCGAGATTTCGTGTGCGACCACGCCGGCCAGTTCCGACTCCGACTGCGCCGTCAACAAAGTGCCCGTATTGACACCAATGAAACCGCCAAACATGGCAAACGCGTTAACCGTGTTGTCCCGAATGGCAAAAAAATGAAAATCACCTCCCGGATTCGCACTGGCCGAGACCAGGCGGTTACCGAGGCGGCTGAGATAATCATTGATTTCAGCATCATCGACGTAACTCGGTTCGCGCAAACGAATGTCGTTCATGATGCTCTCACCGATTCGCCGCTCAAGTTGCGGCGAGAGATCGGCACGTGCTGATTCGCCGAGATCCGGCAAATCATCTGCCAGCACAAAGGGCGCCGCCCCGAAAGCGAAGGCAGCAGCAAGCAGCAGGATAGTTTGGGAAATTTTGAACGGATGTTTCAAGGCGTATTCAGAAACCTGCTGAAATTCGTGGTGCTATGATACCGGACTCCGCAACAGCGATTCGATTGCGATTGTTTCAAATTGTTGCCAAACCATCATTCACCCATGCCAATCAAACCGATGTCTGAAAATCCACTTACTCATTTCGATGCCGATGGTCAGGCGCACATGGTCGACGTTGGTGCTAAAGCCGAAACCCAGCGACTGGCTCGCGCCACAGGCAGCATTCTGATGCAGCCGGAAACCCTCGCCTTGATCCGCAGCGGCTCGGCGAAAAAGGGCGATGTGCTCGGCATTGCCCGAATTGCCGCAATCCAGGGCGCCAAACGTACCGCAGATCTAATCCCGCTCTGCCACCCGATTGCCTTAACCCGAGTCGCCGTCGAATTTGAAATTGACGCAGAACACAACGCTGTTCACTGCCTGGCTGTTGCCGAATGTACCGGCAAAACAGGCGTCGAAATGGAAGCACTGACCGCCGCCAGCGTCGGCCTGCTCACCATCTACGACATGTGCAAAGCCGTTGATCGCGGCATGACCATTGAAGGCATTCGTCTTCTTGAGAAACTCGGCGGAAAATCCGGTCACTGGCAAGCCAAACACGAAAAATAACAGGATCACCATGAGTCCCCTGCGCAGAATTTTGCTCAAATCAGCGGGTGCCACAGGCGCGCTCGGCGGTCTGCTCGCTGCCGGCCTGCTGAAACCAACGCAGGTGCTGGCTGCCGAATGGCAACGCCAGGCCTTCACAGCCACCAGCATCAGCGAATCACTGAAAGCTTATGGCGCAGACAACTCAACGGAAAGCCGTGACATCGTGATCAGCGCCGCTGAAATTTCCGAGAACGGCGCACAAGTACCTGTTGAAATCACCAGCAACATTCCCGGCAACCAGACCATTGCTGTTTTTATCGAGAAAAATCCAGCGCCACTTGCTGCAAGCCTCAGCTTCACCAACGGCGCACTGCCCCAAGTGCGGCTGCAACTCAAAATGGCAGAATCCTCACGGATACGCGTAACGGTAAAAACTGCCGAAGGAAAAACTTACCACGCCAACCGCGAAGTAAAAGTCACGCTTGGCGGCTGCGGCTAATAAATTCAGAAAAACTCATGGCAGACCCCATCAAACTTCGAGCCACACTTCAAGGCGACACCACCGAGATTCGTATGCTCATGCAGCATCCGATGGAAACCGGTTTACGCAAGGACCCGGCAGATGGCAAAACGATTCCGTCACACTTCATTCAGAACTTTAGCCTGAGCGCCAATGGCAAGCTCCTGATTGAAGGGCAACTCAACACCTCGATTTCACGCAACCCGCTGTTCACCTTTCGCGCGAAAGGCCTCACAGCAGGCGACAAGGTTGTGGTGAGCTGGATTGATAGCCGGGGCGAACGACGTAGCGACGAGAGCAACGTCGTTACCGGCTAGGCACACTGGCAGACGCATCGATTAGC
>CAJBIL010000541.1 GCA_903953145.1 uncultured beta proteobacterium | reverse complement strand
TCCCGTCGGCATGCGGCAAGACCAACTTCGCCATGCTGATCCCGCCGGCAAGCCTCGGCGGCTGGAAGATCACGACGATCGGCGACGACATCGCCTGGATCAAGCCAGGGAAGGACGGTAAATTCTACGCGATCAACCCGGAAGCAGGCTTCTTCGGCGTTGCACCGGGTACCAACGAAAAGACCAACTTTAACGCGATGGCCACCCTGAAGGAAAACATCATCTTCACCAACGTCGCGCTGACCGACGATGGCGATGTATGGTGGGAAGGCATGAGCAAGGAGGCGCCCGCCCACCTGATCGACTGGCAAGGCAAGGACTGGACGCCAGAAATCGCCAAGGAAACCGGGCGCAAGGCTGCGCACCCGAACTCGCGCTTTACCGCACCGGCTGCGCAGTGCCCGTCGGTTGATGAAAAGTGGGAAGACACGCAGGGCGTGCCAATCTCGGCCTTTATCTTTGGCGGTCGTCGCGCCACCACGGTGCCGCTGGTGTACGAAGCCTTCAACTGGAATTTCGGCGTTTATATGGCCGCCACGCTCGGCTCGGAGACCACCGCCGCTGCGTTCGGAGCGCAAGGCGTCGTGCGTCGCGATCCGTTCGCCATGCTGCCGTTCTGCGGCTACCATATGGGCGACTACTTCAATCATTGGCTGAAAATGGGCCACGCCGTCGAACATGCGCCGCGCATTTTCTGCGTAAACTGGTTCCGCATGAACGAAAAGGGTGAGTTCATGTGGCCGGGCTTCGGCGAAAACGCGCGCATCCTCAAGTGGATCATCGACCGCGTCAAGGGTCGCGTTGCCGCCAAGGAAACCGCGCTCGGCTGGATGCCGAAGTTCGAAGACATTGACTGGGCGGGTCTTGACATCACAAAGGCCGAGTTTGAAGCCTTGACGCAGGTTGATGCCAAAGCATGGAAAGAAGAACTTGCCGGTCACAAAGAGTGGTTTGACAAACTCGGGGAGAAGATGCCCCGCCAATTGATCCTCAAGCGCGAACTGTTTGAAATGGGACTTTGGCACGAAACCGTCTGATCTGATCTGACGCTGTTCAGCCACATGGGAAGGCCGCCTTTAGGTGGCCTTTTTTCTGCCCAGGAGTAAATATGCCATACCGATCTGCGCCGCGCGTCAAGGATATCGCCCCTTTTCACGTTATGGAGTTGCTGGCACGAGCCAAGGCAATGGAAGCGGAGGGCTGCGACATCATCCATATGGAAGTCGGCGAACCCGACTTTCCGACACCCGAGCCGGTCATCGCAGCAGCGCAGCAACATCTGGCTAGCGGTCGCGTATTCTATACGCCAGCACTTGGCTTGCCAGAGTTACGGGAAGCCATCTCAACGTTCTACATGACGCGCTATGGAATCAAGGTGCCTGCTGCACGGATTGTTGTTACGGCCGGTGCCTCCGGCGCATTGCTCATCGCGCTCGCCTGCCTCGCCACACCAGGTCGGGAATGGCTGCTCACTGACCCCGGCTACCCTTGTAATCGACACTTCGTACGCGCCTTTGAGGGCGTACCTATTGGCATTCCGGTAGATGCAAGTAACAATTTTCAGCCCACCGTGTGTGACCTTCAACAGCATTGGAACAAACGTACCGCTGGTGCACTTTTTGCGTCTCCGGCCAATCCGAGCGGCACCATGCTCGATGCCAGCCAACTCGCCGCCATTGCGCAATTTGTCAGGCAACACGATGGGCAATTAATCGTTGACGAGATTTATCACGGATTAACTTACGAACGTGACGCAGCAACCGCACTCATGTACGGAGAAGACATTTTTGTCGTACAGAGCTTCTCGAAGTACTTCAACATGACTGGCTGGCGACTTGGCTGGCTGGTCGTTCCCGAGTGTTTCATCCGCGATATCGAGAAACTCGCACAAAATTTCTTCATCTCACCGTCGACCCCAGCTCAATATGCCGCCTTAGCGGCATTCAGCCCAGAAACGATAGAGATACTCGAATTACGTCGCGATGAATTCCGCCGTCGCAGAGACTTTCTCGCACCTGAGCTTGCAAAACTTGGGTTTCTTGTGGCGGCAAAACCGGAAGGTGCTTTTTATATCTACGCCGATTGCAGTGCATTCACGAAAAACAGTGAACAGTTTGCCTCAGAACTGCTTGAGTCGACGGGCGTGGCAGTGACGCCAGGCATCGACTTTGGAGTCAATGCAACACAAAATCACCTACGCTTCGCCTACACAACAGGCGTAGAAAAACTTGCAGAAGCAGTCGACCGTATCCGTCGACATATTGGTTAGCCAAATCTCAGATCAGGAAAAACGGAGGAAGCCAGCAAAGCCCGCCTCCTCCCCACAAAAGCCACAACTTACTTCGGGCGCGAACCTGTCGGAAACGGCCAAGCACCCGTTGGGTTGAGTGCAGACTTAAGTCCTGGCGTTGCGGCTGTCGACGGCGCGGCAGCAGAAGTCGCTGTTGCTTTAGGTGTCGAAGCAGAAGCTGTTTTTTTGGTTACAGTCTTGGCCTTAGCTACAGGTGCTTTTTTTACAGCAGGCTTGGCGGCAGACTTAGCGGCCACTTTTTTTGCTGCGGGCTTGGCAACTGCTTTTTTGGCGACCGGCTTTGCTTCAACCTTTTTCGGGGCAGGCTTTGCAGCCGCCTTTTTGGCGACAGGCTTTGCGGCAGGTTTAGCAACGGTTTTCTTTACCGCAGCAACAGGCTTGGCCACTGCTTTTTTAACGACAGGCTTAGCTGCTGCTGGCTTGGCAACTGCTTTCTCTGCATCAGGCTTCGCAGCGGCTTTCTTCGCAACAGATTTTGCTGCAACTTTTTTCTCGATGGGCTTAGCTGCAGTTTTAGCTGCAGGTTTTGCTGCCGCTTTCTTGACCACTGGCTTGGCAACAGCCTTGGGAGGCGCTGCTTTAACGGCTGGCTTGGCAGCAGCTTTTTTCACGACGGGCTTAGCGGCAGCTTTTGGAGCAGCAGTCTTGACTGCCGGCTTAACGGCTGCTTTGGTCGCTGCTTTCTTGGCTGCCGGCTTCTCTGCTACTTTCGCGGGAGCCGCAGTTTTTTTTGCACTTGTTGCCATATCTACCTCCTTCAGTAAGTTCGAGGAACGATTTAAATGAGCACTTCGCAAAAGCGATCCGGGCTACAGCCCTGACCATCCAAGGTACGCACAATAAATGCGCGAATTGAATTCGGAACCGGCATATCAAGCCACTGCCCGTAAAAATTCACTAAATCAGAAAGCATTTTAGCGACGACCCAAAATATGCCCGAGAAATTGTGAGGGAGAATGCAGCTGTGGCGAGAAAAAGAAAAGGAAGAGTAAATGCGGAAAGCTACCGCTGAGCGGAGTGCGAATCTATTAATTATGTGAATCAGCGTTTCGCTTGTGTTCATCACAATCCATATCCAAAGGCATTTCATCTAAAAACAAGAAAAGCCGAAATAAATATAAGAATCACGCCCATAAAACCTACTACATATAGTGTTGGTGTTGCTATTTTTAACTGATTCTAGTAGCGGCCCAAGCTTGACGCAAGCGTTATTTTGTGTATTTCCGTAGCGACTATCGCACGGCAGATATAGATCATCGGCATTTAGTGACAATGCGCCAAAAAAGGCAATGTCCTGAACCGGGAACAACCAGGAATTCAACCTAAGATGCCCGGCAAAGCGCCTAACGATGCGAGGCGTTGCCAGTCAAAGAAAGGGCCTGGATCGGTCTTGCGTCCGGGTGCAATGTCACAGTGTCCTACAATTGAGCGAATCGGATAAGAAGTACAAAGCATCCTGAGCAACTCAATCAGACGAACATACTGAGTATCCTCGAATGGATACTCATCACAGCCCTCAAGCTCGATGCCTAATGAAAAATCATTGCAGCGCGGCTCACCCTCCCAACAGGAAAGACCGGCATGCCAGGCCCGTTTCGAGCAGGAAACAAACTGAATCAGCTCACCATTACGGCGAATAAAAAAATGCGCGGACACGCGCAAATCACTGATCTGCTCAAAGTAAGGATGTCTTTTGGAGTCCAGTGCATTGGTGAATAAGCGCTCAACATCATCACTGCCGAATTGCGAAGGTGGCAGGCTGATAGCATGAACGACAATCAGCGATGCCCGCACGCCATCCGGACGCTCATCAAAATTTGGTGAGTCGATACGACGCGCCATCTCAAACCAGCCGGAATGCTGAGGTACGACTGGCTCACCCTGGCTCATTCACGACTCATTTCGAGACGACGGGGGTTGCTGATTCGGCAGCTGAATTGATTCACGCTTCGATGCCCAACCGCTCAATACGATAGCGCAAAGAGCGGAATGTCACGCCAAGCAATCGTGCTGCTGCTGTGCGATTAAATCCCGTTTTCGCAAGCGCCTCAATGATCAACTGCTTCTCTATTCGATTAATGTGATCATCGAGCGTTTCACCGTCATGATCAGCATTTTCCTCATCAGTACATTCAAGCGCTAACTGCAAATCTTCTGTCAGCACTTTATCGTCGGAACAAAGCGCGGTTGCGCGCTCGAGGATATTTTCAAGCTCACGCACATTCCCGGGAAAGTTATAAACACAAAGCGCATGCAATGCATCCGGCGACAAAATGGGCTGCAACTGACCACAAATACGTGCAAGTGTCGCTTCGATCAGAACGGGAATGTCCTCCTGGCGTTCTCGCAAAGGGGGAATTTTAAGTTCAATCACATTCAGCCGGTAGTAAAGATCCTGCCGGAAGTTGCCCGCCTCAACACAATCCTTGAGCTTTTGGTGGGTCGCTGAAATGATTCTCACATCAACAGGTTCTTCAGCAGTGCTACCCACTTTGCGCACTTTCTTTTCCTGAATAGCCCGCAACAACTTAACCTGAACGGCCAACGGCAAATCAGCCACTTCATCGAGAAATAATGTACCGCCATTCGCCGCATGGAAAAAACCGTCCCGGTCACTATCCGCCCCGGTGAATGCGCCCTTTCGGTAGCCGAAAAACTCACTCTCCATCAGGCTTTCAGGAATGGCGCCACAATTGACCGGCACGAAGGGCGCAGCGTACCGCGCGCTCTGACTATGGATACAACGCGCGGCCAGCTCCTTCCCACTCCCCGACTCCCCCGAAATGTAAACCGGTGCCTGACTACGAGCCAACTTGTCGATCATCTGGCGAACATGAGCAATTGCCGGCGAAGCACCGATCAAGCGAGCCGAAGGACTGAGTTGAGGCCCACCCCCCGCCACCGGCTCAGCTATACGCGGCAAGCTGAGCGCTGACTTGATCAATGTACGCAATTGCTCAAGCGCAACGGGCTTGGCCAGATAATCAAACGCACCTGCTTTCAATGCAGCGACTGCATTCTCGGCGCTACCGAAGGCGGTAATCACGGCAACCGGGGTCTCACCGTAGTGCTCGCCGATCAATTTCACTACTTCAAGCCCTTCACCATCCGGCAAGCGCATATCCGTAAGGCACAGCTTGTAGCGCTCACGTTCGAGGAATTGCCGAGCCTCGGCAACGGTGCCAGCGCAATCTGCCGAAAGCCCCATCCGGGCTAGCGTCAGATCAAGCAACTCACGAATATCTGCTTCATCATCCACAACTAGAACGCGGGCTAATTCGCCGCGCGCGCTGCGATCAAACTTGCTTATTGACACTCGTCAGACCTCCCTGTAACCCGAAAATGTGCTCCAGGAGAATTATCATTCTGCAATTCAAGTCGAGCTCCATTGGCTTCACTCAATTCACGCGCGATATATAAACCAAGGCCAGTTCCACGATTATGTGTCGTAAAGAATGGCTCGAAAATTTGCTCACGCTGTGCGCTGCTCACGCCCTCTCCGTCATCAACGATATGCAATTCCAGCAGACCCTCGTGCGCACCATTCTGGACAGTTAAACAAACGCTACCTGGATGTCGTTGCGAATGGCGGAGTGCGTTGCCGATCAGGTTCCACAAGACCTGATGAAAATGAGAACGATCAAAACAAATCATCGCAGGTCCCGAAAACTCAAGTCTGAAAATATCAGCAGCGACATTTTCCTTGATTGCATACTCTTCAATGAAAAGGGGCAAGTACTCCCGCAGCAGAATCGACTCGCGATGCGCACGATCGCGCCGCCCAAGTTCTAGTACGTCACTGACGATACGCTCAAGACGCTGCGTGTTGTCGAGCACAATTTGCAGCAAGCGGGCATGTGTTGCGTCACGATGCTCTTCAAGCATCAACTCGCCGGCGTAACTGATTGCCGAGAGTGGATTACGAATTTCATGGGCGATGTTTGCGGTGAGACGGCCAAGTGCAGCAAGCTTCAACTGCTGAGCCTGTGCCTGCAAACGCCCCATGTCTTCAAGGAAGACCAGCACATCACGCTCCGAACTCTCCGTCGGCACAAAACGCGCACGCAATTGCAAGCCACTGGCGGGGGCATTTACAACAACAGAATCGTCCGTCGAACGATCCCGCCATCGGGCAAAACCGAGTGCCAACTCAGGAGAACAATTGGAAAGCATTGCATCAGGCAAGCTAACCAGCCCGAGCAGCCCCTCAGCCCGAGGATTATGCTGCTTAATCCAGCCATTCTGAGTAAGAACAAGCACACCATCCTGCATTTCCTCGATCACGCGCTGACTAATCAGCATCTGGTTTCTGAGCTCAACGCCACGCTGACGCGCCAACTCTTCATTGGCCAGAACCCTGCGGGCAAGCAGGCGTGCTGAAATAGCGACGGCAAAAAAACCAGCACTAAAAACGCCAGCCTGGAAAAAACCAGCCGCATCGAAGTCATAAGCCAAGGCCCGATACAACTGCTCGAAAAGCACCGAGAGCGTCGCCACTGCTGCATAGAACAGCACCAACCGTCCCTGCCCAACTAGACCAGCACCTGCCAGCGTCGCCAGAAGCATCGCACCAAGGCCACTACCCAGCCCGCCTCCGGTATGCATGAGCGTGGTGATGACAAAAATATCGACCAGTACATTCGCACTCAGCTGCAAATTAAAGCGCCGGCGATAACGATGCGTGACAATCAGCGCCAAAGTAGTCATCAGCAGATAAAAACTGGTCAACGCCAGATGCCCGAGTCGTTGATCAATACTCAGAACAGAATAAAGCGAAGGATGCAGGAGTGAGGAAACGAACAACAGTCCGGCAATCAGGAAGCGATAGAAATTGAAGTAACGCAGTGATTTCCAGTGCGTTTCACTGAAACCACCTGCGCTGAAATCAACACTGGTCAACATCAGCAATCAATCATTACCAGTTTCAGCTTCTGAACGGTGGGCTGCACAGCAGTAATATCGCCCCCCCGCCAGAATGCTCTCGCTCACCGGCTGATTTACTCCGCAATGCGCGCACTTCACCATGCGTTCCAATGCACGCTCAACTGGCGGCGCTTGCTCACCCGAGCGAGTGGCTTGTGCTTTGCGCCACAGCCAGAGAACCACAAAAGCAAAAGCAATCAACAGCAAATATTTAGTCATGACCAACCCGTTTAATAGATCGCCAAAGCATAGCAGAACAGTATCGAGCGAGGTCAGATCAAGCTGCTCCGGAATCCCGCAAACGATCACAAACCATGACGATTGAGCGACAAATCTTCTTGTTGTCGACATCGGCAAAAACAACAATCAAAGTTTGGGAAACCCGGCGTTGTTTTTTATCCTTAAAATATCAGTTCATACTGCGGCAACACATTGAGCACGCAAGACTGGGCGAACCATGACCAAAAAATTTCAGACATTACTGGCCACCGCCCCCGTCATCCTCGGTGAAGGCGCGGTGATCGAACGTTTACGCCGCAACAGCGCCATCCAGCTTGATGAACACGTGGTGAATTCGGCACTGATCTACCAAAAAGAAGGCCGTAGCGCGCTTGAAAATATTTACCGCCAATATCTGGACATCGGCCAGCGCCACCAGTTACCGCTCATGCTCTCCACCCCCACCTGGCGCGCCGGGCAGGCGCGCATTGCAGCCGCCGGGCTGGCGGGGCGTGACCTTAACGGCGACAACGCGCGCTTTCTGGCCGGCCTGCGAGACCACGAGAATCGCTACGACACCTATGCATCACAGGTCATTATCTGCGGGCTGATGAGTTGCCGTGGCGACGCGTACAAGCCGGCCGAGGCGATGACCGCCAGCGCCGCCGCCGATTTCCACGCATGGCAGGCAGATGCGCTGGCAGCAGCCGGTGTCGATTGCCTGCTGGCAGCCACTTTGCCCGCCCTGAGCGAAGCGCTGGGGCTGGCTCGCGCGCAAGCCGCCACTGGACTACCTTATCTGATCAGCTTTGTTGCCCGGCCGGAAGGTACCCTTCTCGACGGCACGCCCTTACGCATCGCAATTGACACTATCGACAATGCCATCTCCCCGGCACCCGTCGCTTATCTGATCAACTGCACCCATGCCTCGATTTTTCGCAGTGCGATGCTTGATGATAAAAACGCTTCACAACAGGTTCGCCAGCGCGTGATGGGCCTGTTTGCCAATACCGCCGCACTCAGCCCCGAG